>CAZUJI010000031.1:0-10007 GCA_964620235.1 uncultured Eubacteriales bacterium | reverse complement strand
GGCTTATGGGTCTGCACCTGCTGATTTTGCCGCTGATGTGCGGGGTGTTCTACCTATTAGGGTATAAGCAGATTTTTGTAAACGAAAAATTGATCTATAAAAATAACCAAACCAAGCGTTTGCGGTAAGGAGCGGGCTTATGGGATTATTTTTTAACAGTAATGCATATTATGCCGAGGGTCCCGGTGTTTCTAAGGACGAGGCGCAAAAACGGGGCGTTATCCAATTTTTTGATCGGTATTTTCGCAGCTTTGGTAAGCTGTTAACGGCCAATTTGTTGTATATTTTGGTCAGCTTGCCCTTGGTAACCGGCGGCTTAGCCGGTGCAGGGTTGGCCTACACCTCTCGCGCCGCCGCCAAAGACAAATACACTTTTGCCGCCAGCGACTTTTTCGATTCTATTAAAAAGAACTGGCGCAAGGCGCTGCCCGTGGGGTTAATCAATATGATTCTCACCCTGCTGATGTTCTACTTCGCCTATTTTTCTTACGTAAACTTCCGTGGCGGGTTTCGGGTGTTTTACATCTCGCTGCTGGCATTGGCCTTTGTATTGTTTACCTTTATGAAGTTTTACCACTACATTATGGTCATCACCTTCGACTTCCCCTTGTGGAACATCTACAAAAACTCTATGATGTTTGCCTTTTTGGGCATTAAGCGCAATCTGGTTATGGCCGGCACCTTGGCGGTTTGCTACGGCTTGGCCGCCTGCGCCGTTTGGTGGCTGGGCATTCCCGGGCTGTCGCTGGTGTTTTTGGCCTACGTGGTGTTCTTCCCGGCCTTTAAGTTTTACATTATACAGTATAACGCCTTCCCCATCATCAAAAAGCATATTATCGACCCCTACTACGAGATGAACCCCGACGCAGACATTGAGCTGCGCCGCGAGATTGGCGTCTACGACGAAGAGGACGAGGAAGACGAAGAATAACCCTAAAAACAAAAAACAGAGTGTGGAGCGTATTCCATACTCTGTTTTTTCATTATTCGCCTTTAAAAATCGCAATATACATAAAATTGGTAGCAATATTATTATACAATTTTTTATATATTGATGTTATAATAAAAACACTTATAGGTTGGTGGTGTTTTGCTTTCGGTACTCTGCCGGCGCTATACCCTCGCTTTTTTTAAAGACCTGACTGAAGTACGACGCGTTGGGGAACCCACATAGCTCGGCAATGCGGGATATGGGCAGTTGGTTTTTGCGCAGCAGCAAATTTTTAGCCACCGAGATGCGCCGTTGGGTCATATAGGCCGAAAGGGTCAGCCCCGTATGCTTTTTAAAATAATGGCACAGGTAGTACTTATCCATATACACCTGCTCGCTGATTTGGTCAATGGTCAGTTTTTCGGTTAGCCGATTGTTAATATACTCCAATATATCGCCGATTTTATCCTCGGCCGAGCGGGTAGGGTTACTGCGGTTGCGCAGCAAAAAGTCCAACAGACGCAACAGCAACATATTTTTTCTGAATTCCTTTAACGGGTCGCCCGATTGCTCTATGCTTTGCATCTCGGCAAACAGCTTGTCGGCGCGGTAGGCAAATTCTCGGTTGAGTGAAAAATGTAACCCGCCGTTTTTTATAAACACCTCATCAGCCACGCCTTGGGCCTGCATTTGTTCTAATAAACGGTGCAAAAACGAGGCCGATACAACCACCGAGCTGTACTCTTGCGGTTGCGCAGGCTTTAAACCGGTGCTGTGTAGGTCGGCCAGCCGTAGCAGGCAAACGTCCCCGCGGGAGGTATAGTAGATTTTATCCCGCAAAACAATGCTCTCGGTCTTGTTCCAGGTTTGGTAGATTTCGTAAGCATCGTTCAGTCGGTGCAATTGCTCTTGGGTGTGATGTTGGGTACCGCTACGGTAGGCGGTGGATATAATGCCGCTCATAAAGCATCCTCCTTTGTCTTTTAGTATAGCCCAAACTGCAAAAAAACGCAATATATTATAAATTTGTGCAAAACAAACTGCAATACTGTTGCGGTATTGCAAAAAGGAGTGTAGCCTATGCGACGCATGGCCCCTAAAATCTTTTCAATGCTTCTGTGCCTGCTTTTGGCCTTGGTGGGGTGCTTCCCCGGCCTTTCGGCCGTAGCCGCCGACAGTAAGGTGTTTGGCGACAATTTTTCCTCCGATGCCTTACGGGGGTGGAGTGCGCCGCAGGTAGGTCAGATAACGGGCGGTAAATATCAAATCAGCGGTAGCGGCAAAAACGTGGCTACCACGCCCGCCAATGGGAGCTATGCGGTGCAGGCTACCCTGCAAATTGAGCGTTACACCTCTGACGCGGGGCAGGTATACAGCAACGGCACCGCCTCTATATTGTTCGGCGCCGACGCTGCTGCCAACGGCGGCTACGAATTTGGCCTGGGCGTCACCCGCACCGGTGCGGCCTACGCTATGGTGTATAGGGTAGATACCGACGCCATTTTAATCAAAAGCGCCACCGTCGCGGCCGAAGAAACCGACTATACCCTTAAAGCCTTGGTAGACGGCAGCAAGGTGTATTGCTATATCAACGACCAATTGTTTTACACCGTAGAGGATTTCTCCCCTACAGGGGCCTGCGGCGGTGTTTCGGCCTGGAATAGCATTGCCCGTTTTGATGATTTTAGCGTTATCAACGCCGGCGAAAAGAAAATCGAGTCCATTTCGTTGCAAAATCTGCCCACCCAGGTGCCCTTGGCCGGCAAAACCGGCCTGCAAATTAAAGTGCAGTACACCGGCGTTTGGGGCAGTGAGGTTTTACAAGAGGATGCCCCCGGTGTGGTGATTTCAGGGTTAGACAAGGTGGGCAATTGCACCGGCAAGGTTACCTACGGCGGCAAAAGCGCCACCTTCTCGGTGCAGGTTACCCCTGCCGAAAAAGACACCCTGCTGTTAAACGAGAAATTCAAAAATGCCGACAATTGGACCATTACCGGTACCCATTCGGCCGAGTACGGCTTTACCTACCAATTTACCGTGCAAAACGGCAAACTGGGTATTATATACCCCAATATCGGTGAGTATAACAATGCCACCCGCACACAAGCGGTGTTAAAAACCGACTTGTCTGCCGCCAAGGGCATACAAATTCAAAGCACCGCGGTTTTGGTGGCCAACAGCCAAACCAAGCATAAGCGCGAGTGTATTTTAGATTACGTTTTTGCCAAGCAGGGTAACGATACCTACAGCATCCGCCTGACCAGCGAGGGTACGGCTTCGCTGTTAAAAAACACAGCCACCTTGTATACCGCGGCTTGCGACGTAGCCTTGGGTAAAACGGTGCAGGTAGCCATTGCATTGCAAAACGGCTACGTTAACTGCAGCATAAACGGTACGCGGGTTATTTTACAGCCTGTGGGCGACGCTGCACCCTATGCCGCCGTGCAGGCGCTCAACGGCGTGGCTGAGGTGAGCCGCTACAGCATTACCTCCACCCCCGAAAAATCCAAATGGGCGGCCACCGCTGCCGTAATCAAAGACAATCGGGGCAATAAGGTTACCACTCTGGCCTCCCGCGGGTTAGAGGTTGGCGCCTTGGCCTTAGACGTTACCTATGCAGACGGCTCTGTGCGCCAGCTGCCCATTACCGAGGCTATGCTATCGGGCTACCAAAACGGCCTTAAAACGGTGCAAAAGGTGGCCGTAACCTACGGCAAGCTAAAAACCCAATTCACTTTAAAATACGTAGACTATATTTTTATGGACGACTTTACCGGCGGGGCCGACTATCGCTGGACCCTGCCCCAAAGCGAAAGCTTTACCTGGGCCGCCGCGGGGAATAACTTGGTGGCTACCTACCTGAAGGGCGGCAACTCCTCGTTAAATACCTCTTACGGCAGCACCGCCACCCTTACGGGTGTAACGGCGACCGATTGCGCCGTCAGCGCCGACGTGTATTTGTCCTCAGGCAATATGAAAAAGGGTATGTACGCCGGCGTGCAGCTGCGCCGTAACGGCAAAAACTGGTACGAGTACCGCTTGCGGTACAACGGCAGCATTTTTGAGCTGCAGCTGCTGCGCTTTCACAAGCAGGGGAACGAAACCTTAAAGGTGATTGGCCAAACCGAGATTTGCAAGGCCACCGGCTACCAAACTATGGGCCTGAGCCAAAAATACAACTTGATGTTAGAGGCCGTTGGCCGGCAGCTGTTTTGTTATTTAGACGGCGTGCTGGTGGGCATTTATACCGACAATAGCGAAATCGCCCTTTTAACCGAAGGCACCACCGCAGTAAAAAGCGTAAACGCCACCGTAGCCTTTGATAATTTCTGCGTTGAGCCCCTTGCCCCGCGGGAGATTGTAAAAATGTCGCTGGTGGGGTTAGAGGACAATCACATAGTGCTGTATAAGGGCTTTGAGCTGGAGCCGCTGGATTTAACCGGCGAGGTGCTGTACAGCGACGGCAAGCGCATTGTATTTACCCCCGACTACAGTCATCTGTCCCAATATCGGGATTTTGAAATGGGCGTTACCCACGTTACCTTAAAATACGAGGGACTGCAAACCACCCTAAAGGTGGAGGTAACCACCCGCCCCGATTACGTGGCAGCCTTTGGGGCAATGATTCAAAAAATAACCGATACCTCTACTAAGCAGGAGGTGCAGGCGGCCGAGGCCTACTTTAATACCCTTTCCCCTTGGGAGGTAGAGCAGCTTTCGGCCGAGGTATATAAAAAATACTGCGACGCCGTAGCCCGCATAGAAAAAGCCACCTACCCGCAGTTAGAAAACAGTGATTTATTACAGCAAGAAACCTTCAGCATAGACGATTTAACCTCCTCGCGGTGGGATTTAAAATATGAATCCACCGTTGGACAGTGGGATATCCGCAACGGCTATATTATCAACGAGCAAAAGCGCTTCGACCTTTCGGGCTCGGGCTGGGTGGTATCCAACCAGGTGCACGGGCAAATCCATTGCATCTCGGCCGACGTTATGATGTTGTACTCGGGCGTATACGTGGCCATTGCCTCTAATATTTGTGCCGACGGCTACTATTACGTGCGCCTAACCAACAAGGTGGCCGACGAGCAGGGCCGTACCACCTATGCGGTGCAGCTGTTTAAATATTCGGGTGGACATATCCGTCTGGCTGAGACCTATACCGAGATTCACGGCATAGACGTGCGAGAGGGCAAGTGGAATAACCTGAAGCTGTTCTCGCAGGACGGTTTACTTACGGTGTATATGGACGGTAAAGAAATATTAAGCTATAACGATTCGGATTCCCCCTACAAGCTAACCGAGGGCCGTGTGGGCTTCCGTATTGCCGAGAACGACGGTAAATACGATAACCTGCGGGTGTGGGGTACCGCCACCGATTGGCCGCAGGAATATCAAAAACAAATTACGCCCACGGTGTTTAAGGACGATTTCTCTGACGAAACGGCGGGCAAGAGCCCCAGCCATTGGATAGAGCCCAACAGCGGCGACCTGTGGCGGGTGCATAATCTGGATGGCAATTTGGTTTACGGCACCAAGGCCACCTCTGCCACCTATAGCTGGTTGCATTGCTTTGAAGAAGACCCGGTGTACTCTGCAAAATTCCGTTTTGCTGCAGGCAACGGGCAGATAGGCTTTTTAACCCGAATGTTAGACGCTACCTCTTACTTAGCGGTGGGCTACAATACGGTTAAGCAAAAATGGTTCTTTGCCGCCACCGAGGGTGTGGATTGGCCCCTGCAAACGGTGTATGCCGACGAAGCTACACCCCTAAAGGCAGGGGATTGGCACACTATAAATATTACCGCGCAAAGCGGCACGCTGCAGGTTACCGTTAACGGCAAAACGGTGCTAAGTCACCAAAGCGTAGAGTGTGTGAGCTTTGGTCGCGTGGGTCTGTTTGCCAAGGGCGTAGCCTTTTATGCCGATGACGTGGAGGTGGTTAGCCCCAACGGCACCAATTATAACGACGGTGTGGTAGAATACACCGTAGACCCCAGCGTAAACTTTGGTAGCTTAGAGGTAGAGCAGGTGGGCAAAAACACCTTTGTGGGCGCAGTTTCTACCCATCGGTTTATCTCTTACGACAATTGCCAAACCTTTACCCGTGTTGAAGACGGTACCTACGATGCCATACTCTCCGACGGCTATACCAGCATTATAAAAATCGGCGAGAACAGCTTTATTCAGGTGGGGGCAAAAACCTTTGAGTGCCAGATATCTACCGACGGTATGAAAACCTGGCGCACCATCAGCCGCATTATGCCCCAGGAAGAAATGTACGATATTTACGGCAATTTCCTGCCCTTGTTCCACGTAAATACCTTAACCCGCGCCACCATCAACGGCAAAACCCGCATCTTTTTGCCGGTGGCTGTGCGACGGTACGCCAACGACGGCACCTCTATGGGCCACTACGTGCGCTTTTTCTATACCGACGATAACGGCTACACCTGGCAAGAGTCGCAAAACGACAGCCGCGACGTAGCCCCTGATTACAGCGACAACGCCTATTCTACCCTGGCCGAGGGTAAAATCATCGGCTGCAGCGACGGCGCGGTGCGGTATTACCAAACCCGTAACAAGGTGGGCTCGCTACTTTATTTTGAGTCTAAAGACGGGGGCATCACCTGGACCGAGTACGGTGTAGTGCCCTTTATGCAAACCCCTCGCGCCTCCTTCTGCGTGGCCGAGGACCCCCAAGCCCCCGGCACCTATTACCTGGCCTGGACCAACGTATCGCCTACGGCGCTGGGCGCCATTTACCCGCGTACCCGCTTCTCGTTGGCCCGCACCACCGACGGCAAAAATTGGGAGTTTATTACCGATATCGACCGTACAACCCCCTGCTCGTCGGCCTACACCGCCAACCCGCGGCAATACCACGACCCCAGTATGGTTATAGATGAAAATTACGTCTATATTACCTACGGGCGATCTACCAAATACAAAAAGGGCGCCACCCACAACGCTCAGCAGGCGCAAATGGTACGGTTAGAAAAATCCAAATTATCCACCCGCCCCTGGGACGATGCCACGCTGGCCGACAGCAATTATCCCCAAAAAATTGAGATAGAGCAGCTACCCCAAACCAAATTCGGTTTGGCAGACCTGTTCCACAAGATAGGGGGCACCGTAAAGGTCACCGCCCTAAACGGCTCGGTAACCTATGAGGATATGAGCAAGTTTACCCTGCTGGGTGGTGAGCCCAATATGTTTAAGCTGGGCAAGGTAACGCTGCAGCTGTTAAGCAAAAACTACCTTTCTACCTCTTACGATATAGAAATCGTGCCCAATTACGACGTAAATTGGAGTCTTCGCGGCAAGGGCAGCATTCTGCCCGAGCAAACCCGCATTATGGAGGGGGACACCAAGCAAATCAAACTGCAACCGGCCAAGGGGTATAAGGTTGCCAAGGTTACCGTCAACGGGCAAAAGCAAAGCATCCGCAAAAATACCCTAACCTTGGCCAACGTACGTGAGCATTTAGACGTTACCGTTGTTTTTGCCAAAAAGACGGTTTTAGACTATTGGTATTGGATTCTTGCAGGGCTGGCAGTGGCCGCAGGCGCGGTTTTTGCCGCCATACGGCTATGGCCAACCCTAAAGACCAAATCTAAAAAAGGGGGGATTGCAGAATGAAACGCGTCTTAAGAACTATGCTGGCCGTAGGGCTGATTTTAACGCTGGTGCTGTGCGTGGGCATTTTTTCCCCCGGCTACGCGCAAAACACCCTGCTGTTCAGCGACGATTTTTCTGCAAATACCGCCCTTACCCAACGGGGTTGGGATGCCGACGTTGGTACTGTAGAGAGCGGCGCGCTGAAACTGACCTCGGCCGAGGGATATAATTTGGTTTCGGCGGGCAGCGGCTGGACCGATTACACCGTTACCGCCACCGTAACCCTGGTGCAGGGCACCGCCGCAGGGAATTTATCGGCCGCGGGCATTACCCTGCGCAGCCTAAGCAAAGAAAACGGCTACGAGTTTGCTATAACCTACCGCCGCAAGACCGGCGCCACCGGCCTGCGGCTATACGCCCGCAACGGTGGGGGAGAGGTAGCCTCTAAAGCCTTGGATTTTGACCCCTTTGTGCCCCATACCTTAAGGGTAGAGGCCGGGGGCAACGCAATTACCTGCTATTTTGACAATGCCGCCCAGCCGGCCTTGCAATATACCGATACCGCCGCCACCGCTCGCCTGAGCGGCGCCGTGGGTGTGCGCAACAGCGGCATTACCGCCCTGTACGACGATATTACCGTGCAAGCCCCTGCGGGGGAAAGCTCCTCGGCCGCCCAAACCTCTTCAGCGGCTTCTTCGGCCACCTCCTCGGCACCGCAAGCCACCGACGTGCTGTTTTACGATGATTTTACCGCCAACAACGCTTTAACCGACCGTGGTTGGAGCTCTGACGAGGGCAACGTTAGCGGTAACGCTTTAACCCTGACCTCCGACCAGGGCTATAAGCAGGTGGTTGCAGGCACGCCTTGGGGCAATTACACCGCTACGGTAGAAACGCGGCTGTTGCAGGGTGCTACGGGCGCCTCGTTGGCCACCGCGGGACTTTCGGTGTGCACCACGGGTGACGATAACGGCTACGAGTTCTCTATTACCTATCGGCCGGGCAACGGCAAAACCGGCCTGCGGTTGTACAAAAGAGGCGGTAGCCAGTTAGACAGTAAAACCCTTACCTTAGACCCCTTTTCGTATCATATTTTACGGGTAACGGTAGCGGGGGATACCTTGTATTGCTATTTAGACACCGACCCCACGCCGGTGTTCACCTACAGCGGCATCACGGCCAACGGTACGGTTGCTCTGCGCAATACCGGCCTTTCGGCAGAGTATAACAGCCTGCTGGTGCGGGCCTATACCGCCCCCGTTAGCAGCACCCCCGTCAGCAGCTCTACGGTTAGTTCTTCTGAGAGCTCCTCGGTGAGTTCTACGGTGAGCTCCTCGGTTTCTTCGGGCAGCACCTCCTCGAACGAGGGTAGGGTGTTATACAGCAATAATTTTGCCTCGGCTGCGCCCTTGAGCCAGCAGGGCTTTACGGCAGATGTTGGCCAAATTGCAAACGGGGCGCTCACACTACCCTCGGCCCAAGGGCACGGCATTGTAGCTGCGGGCAAGGGTTGGGCAGATTACGCCGCCTCGGCCGACGTTCGGCTGCTGGCCGAAGCTACCGACAGCAACAGCGTTTACGCCGGCTTAACGGTACGCTCGGTGTCGGCCACCACAGGCTACGAGTTTGCTATGCTGTACGGGCCCAAAAACAAAAAGACCCAACTGCGGCTGTATGACCGCACCGCCAAAACACCTTTGGCTACCATAGAGCGGGAGTACGACCCTGCGGTGGCGCACAACCTAAAGGTGGTTGTGGTGGGCAATCAAATCGAGTGCTATTTTGATTACGAGGCGGTGCCGGTTATTCGGTATACCGACACCAAATCCACCGCCCGCCTTGTGGGTAGCGCCGGCCTAACCAACAAGCAGTATTCCGGCGTGTATGACCGTTTTTTGGTGGTTAAAGCAAGCGCGGCTGACTTAGCTGCTCAGCCGCAGCCCCCCAAAGCGCAAAACGGCGTATATTTTACCGACGATTTTAACGGCCGACAATCCTTAAGCCAAGAGGGCTGGAGCCGTGAAAACCGCAACATTGCGGGGCAGCAGCTGGTGCTTTCGGCTACTGAGCGCACTATGTACGTAAACCGCACCGCAGGCTATGAACTGCTGACAGATTACACCGTGCAGGCCGACGTGTGCATTGACGCCACCCAAATTTTAAACGGCGTCAGCGTAGGCTCGGCCACCATTGTGGGCAGAGCTGACGGGGCCAACGGCTACGAGTTTGGCCTGTTTACCAATGACGCAGGCACCGAAACCTACGCCCGCCTGTACGACCGTACCGCAGGTAAAATTTTAAGCCTTAACCAAGACGTATCGGTGGTTCGCGGGCAAACCTACAGCTTAAAAATGGTGCTGCAGGGGCAAAAAATCCGTTGCTTTGTAGACGATGCGTTGGTAATAGAGGTAACCGACGGCGGCAACGCCCAAGGCACCGCGGGTATCCGAGT
>CAZUJI010000030.1:4578-10420 GCA_964620235.1 uncultured Eubacteriales bacterium | reverse complement strand
AGAGGGGCGAATGGTGGAAACGATCTCTTCCTCATCGCCGGTGGCGCAAGCAGCCAAGATAACGGACAACGCTAAAATCAAAAGTAATGCAATAATCTTTTTCATATTTCTCAAACTCCTATGTTTTTTATTAACATTCACCTAAAATAGACTATAACATAGTGTTTGTAAAAAATCAAGAAAAAACGCTAAAAAATTTACAAATTTTTATTTTTCCTTTTTGAGGAGCTTTAAATCCAAAATTCAAAAAACTTTATCGCGCGAATCAGTAAACCGTAAGCCCCAAAAGCGCGCTTTTATTGTCCTGCAGGTCGGGGGCCGAAAGGTCGGTGTCGGCTGCGGCAAACAAAAGGCTTGCGCCGGCTGCAAGGCTACCCTCGTCGGCAAAAAACTGCTGCAAAAGGCGGCATAGGGGCGCGTGGGGGTCGTCCTGCTGTAAAAGCTCTGCAAACTGCGCTCCGGCATACCGTTGCTGCACCCCGCCCGACGATAAAATCACCCCACCCAAAGTGTCACAAAAGGCGGCCAAGGCGTCAGGGGTTAAAAATACGTAACGGCTTACCTTAGCATTGCACAATTGCTCGGCGGCAGATTTAGCCAAGGGTATACCACCGCGGGCAGCGTGCCCCGCAAGGGTGTCTGCGCGCCCGTTAACCGTTACGCTGCGCGACGGCACCGGCTCTAAAAAGCCGCTTTGCAGCTCAGCTTTAATATCTAAAGTGTAATATGCTGCGTCGGCGGGGGTTTGTCCAACGGCCAACAGCACCACCGTGTTTAGGCTCCCCCATACCGGGGCAATTTTCGATTCTGTCGGGGGTGAGGGTAGCGTATTTGCAGGGGCGCGCAACAGGGCAAAGGCGGTGCCCATAAATACTCCAAAGCAAAGCAAAAAGGCCATCAAAAAAGAGAAAAATCCGCTTTTTTTGGTATTCCAAGTTCTTTTCGGCATAAAAAGCTCCAAAAATTTAAAGTTTTTGCTTTAGTATGCCCATTCTGCCCTTGTCGGATACAAATTTTTGTGGTACAATACTCTCGTATATATACTTTTTTCAGAAAGGGTTTTTTTATGGATTACAACTTTTCTACCCGCGTGCTGGGGTTAAAGCCCTCGGCCATTCGGGAGATTTTAAAATTCACCTCGCAGCCCGGCATTGTTCCCTTTGCCGCAGGCAACCCCGCCCCCGAGGCGTTCCCGGTAGAGGCGGTGCAAAAAATCAGCGGCGAGCTGTTTACCAATACCCCCATTGACGCGTTGCAATACTCCATTACCGAGGGGTATGCCCCCCTGCGGCAGTATTTAAAAGACTATATGCAAAAAAAATACAACGTGGGCGGCACAGAGGACGGCGTAATTATCACCGCCGGCGCCCAGCAGGTTATGGATTTAGCCACCAAGGCCTTTTGCGACCCGGGGGACGTTATTATTTGCGAGAACCCCAGCTTTATCGGCTCGCTTAACGCCTTCCGTTCTTATGAGGTAAACCTTAAAGGGGTAGATATGGAGCCCGACGGTATGAATATGCAGCAGTTAGAGCATTTGCTGGCTACCGAGCAGCGGGTAAAACTCATTTACACCATTCCTAACTTCCAAAACCCCTCGGGCATTACTATGTCGCTTGAAAAGCGCAAGCAATTATATGCCCTGGCACAAAAGTATAACGTGGTGATTTTAGAAGACAACCCCTACGGCGATATTCGCTTTGCAGGCACAGATTTGCCCGCCATTAAGTCGATGGATACCGACAATCGGGTCATTTACGCCGGCACCTTCTCTAAAGTGCTGGCCCCCGGTATTCGCGTGGGCTTTTGCATTGCCAACGAGGCTGTTTTGTCTAAAATCGTGGTATGCAAGCAAACCAGCGACGTACATACCAATATCTTCTCGCAAATGCTGTGCTATAAATTTATGACCGAGTACGACTACGAGGGTCACTTGGCCAAAAATCAGCAGATTTACAAGAAAAAGGCCGATTTAATGATGTCGCTGTTAGATAAGCATCTGGCCCCTAAAATCACCTACAACCCCGTAGAGGGCGGCCTGTTTATTTGGTGTCGTCTGCCCGAGGGTGTGGATATGATGGATTTTTGCAGCCGGGCTGTAAAGCGGGGCGTGGCCGTGGTGCCGGGTACCGCCTTTGGCGTAGACCAAAACGCCACCAGCGACTGCTTCCGCATTAATTACTCCACCCCCACCGACGAGCAAATGGTGCGCGGTATGGAGATTTTAGGTCAACTGGCCAAAGAGATTTTATAAAGGAGCGTTTACAATGGAAACGATGGAAAAAAAGCCCCGCGTTTTAAGCGGTATTCAACCCAGCGGTATGCTTACGCTGGGCAACTATTTGGGCGCTCTTAAAAACTGGAAGGATATGCAGGCCGAGTTTGACAGCTTTTATATGGTGGCCGACCTGCACGCCATTACCGTGCGGCAAGACCCCGCCAAGCTGCGCCAGCAGGTGTACACCACCGCGGCGTTGCTGCTGGCCATTGGTATTGACCCGCAGGTTTCTACCGTGTTTATTCAATCGCAGGTAGAGGCGCACGCCCAGTTATCCTGGATTTTAAGCTGCTACACCCAGTTCGGCGAGCTTTCCCGTATGACCCAGTTTAAAGATAAATCCGCCAAGCACGCCGACAACGTGAATGCAGGCCTGTTTACCTACCCCGCACTAATGGCGGCCGATATTCTGCTTTACAACTCCGACTTAGTGCCGGTGGGCGCCGACCAAAAGCAGCACTTGGAGCTTACCCGCGACATTGCCACGCGGTTTAACCACAATTACGGCGACGTGTTTACCGTGCCCGAGCCCTATATTCCCAGGGCGGGGGCAAGGGTTATGTCGCTGCAGGACCCCACCAAAAAAATGTCCAAGTCCGACGAAAACGTTAACGCCTGGGTGGCGATTTTAGATAAGCCCGAGGATATTCTGCGCAAATTCAAGCGCGCCGTTACCGACTCCGAGGCCGAGGTTTGCATTGGCGAGGGTAAAGACGGTATTAACAATTTAATTACCATTTATTCGGCCATTACCGGCCTAACTCCCGAGCAAATTGCCAATGATTTTGACGGCAAGGGCTATGGGGACTTTAAGGTTGCCGTGGCCGAGGCGGTGATTGAAACCCTGCGTCCGGTGCAGGAAAAGTACAATTTATATATCTCTGACAAAAAGCAGTTAGAAGAGATTTACAAAGACGGCGCAGGTCGCGCCGCCCGCGTAGCCTACCGCACTCTGGGCAAGGTGATGAAAAAGGTTGGCTTTTTACACTTTTAAGTTTTAAGAAAAGGGGGAGGAGTATGGCAACACCTTTGTACGATGCCGTAAAGCAATATGCATCGGCCCATAGGGTGCGCCTGCACACCCCCGGCCATAGCGCAAAAAGCGGGGTGTTAAGCCCCTTTGCGCCTATTTTACCCTTAGACGTAACCGAGCTGCCCGGGTTAGACAGCTTATACGAGGCCGACGGCCCCATTCTGCAAAGCGAGCAGCAGGCCGCCACCCTTTTCGGCGCAGGCCGTACCCTTATCAGCGCGGGTGGCTGCACCCTGGCCATTCAGGCTATGCTGGCTTTAAGCGGGGCAAAAAAGGTGGCTATGGGTCGCAACGCCCACAAAAGCGCCGTCAATGCCTGCGCGCTGTTAGATATACAGCCCGTTTGGCTCTACCCCGATGAAAGTGGGGTCGTTTCTCCCCACGCGGTAGAGTCGGTGTTAAACGGCTCGGTGGGCGCGGTGTATTTAACCAGCCCCAACTACTACGGTCAGCTGTGCGACGTTGCCGCCATTGCCCGGGTCTGTCATAAAAAAGGCGCTTTGTTGCTTGTAGACAATGCCCACGGCAGCCACTTGGCCTTTGGCAAGCATAATTTACATCCCTTGGCCTTGGAGGCGGATTTCACCGCCGACTCGGCCCACAAAACCCTGCCCGTGCTTACGGGCGGCGCTTGGCTGCATATTAAAAACAAAGCCCACGCTGCAGGCGCCAAAGACGCTATGTCGCTGTTTGGCTCCACCAGCCCCTCGTACCTAACGATGTGCTCGTTAGATTTAGCGGCCGATTGGCTGCTGCGGCAGGGGCAGGCGGCCTTTGGGGCGTTAGAAGAAGAGGTTCGGCAGCTCAAGCAAATGGCTTTAGAGTTAAATATTTTGCCTGATTTTACCCTTTGTGACCCGGTGCGCCTGACCTTGCATACTGCCAAGGAGGGGGTGCGGGGCACCGATGCGGCGGCCTATTTGGCCAAGCAGGGTATTGCTGCCGAGTATGCCGACGAGGGGTACGTGGTGCTTATTTTTACTCCCTTTCATACGGGGGCAGACCTACAAAAGGTAGCCGGGGCTCTGCCGGGGGTATTGGGGCTTACAAAAACCGATTTGGGGCAGTCCACGTTTGCCTTTGCCCCTAAAACTGCGGTGCTTACCCCAAGGCAGGCGGCGCTTTCGGCCAAGGCTACGGTGCCCGTGGCGCAGGCCTTGGGGCAAATTGCGGCAAACGCCGTATGTATTTGCCCGCCGGGGGTCCCCATTTTGCTGCCGGGTGAGCGGGTAGACGCCCAGGCAGTAGAGCAAATGCAACAAAACGGTATTACACAGCTACAGGTGGTGAAGCAATGACGGCCGGCAACCAAAAAGTAACCGACAATATAAAAATGTTAGCGGCCACCGGTCGCTTACCCCACGCCATATTGCTGGAGGGGGAGCAGGGGGCAGGTAAAACCCAACTGGCCTATTTTATTGCCGCCGGCGCGCTGTGTACCGACCAAGCCCGCCCCTGCGGCAGCTGCCGCCCCTGCGAGCTGGCCCAAAAGCGTATGCACCCCGATATTGAGCTTTACGCCCCCGAAAAAACGGTGTTTCGCGTAGAGCAGATTCGCCAGATTACCCAAAGCGCCTTTATCAAGCCTCACGAGGGCAGGTGCAAGGTGTTTATTCTGCAAAATTGCGAGCTAATGAACCCGGCGGCGCAAAACGCCCTGCTTAAAACCTTAGAAGAGCCCCCCGAAAACGTAATGTTCGTGTTGCTTACCCGCAGCGCGGCGGCTTTATTGCCCACCATTCGCTCCCGTTGCGTATTGTTTACGCTGGCAGGGCAGGGTGGCCCCGCAGCCGAGGATGCCGAGGCCCAAAAGCGGTCGGAGCAGGCCGAGCAAATTTTGCAGCTTGCCGCGGGCGGCAAAACCTTAGAGATTGCCAAGGTTTTGTTTGGGGTCGAAAAAGACCGTCAGGCCGCCAAGCTGTTGTTGCAGCAGTTGCGTAGCCGTTTGGCCGAGCTGTTGCGGCAAAAGGCGGCAGGGCAGCGTATTGTGCCGTTGTTCTCGGTAAAAGAGCTGTTGGGTTTTTGTAACGCGGTAGACGATGCGCTGCAAAGCCTTATTGCCAACGGCAACATACAATTGGCTCTGACCTTGTTGGTGGCCAAAACCGAAAATTTGGAATATTGCTCCACCGAAGAAAATGTGCTATACTAAACGGTGGATGGATAGAAAAAGCAAGTCAAAACGCTATATAAATTGTTGGAGGATCGTATGACAGAGATCATCGAAGTAAAATTCCGTAGCGACGGCCGCGCTTACTCCTTTGACCCGGAGGGTAAAAAGTACACCGCAGGTATGCTTGTGGTGGTAGATACCGCCCGCGGCGTAGAGTGCGGCGAGGTAATTACCGGCAACAAAACGGTAAACGACGAAACCATTGTAAAGCCCCTGAAAAAGGTGCTGCGCGCCGCCACCGAGAATGACAAAAAGGTCATTGCGGCCAACCGCAAAAAAGAAACGGATGCCTTTGGCATTTGCGAAAAGAAAATTTTAGAGCATAGATTCTATAATTGCTTGATTTCTTCAGTCTTAT
>CAZUJI010000030.1:0-4568 GCA_964620235.1 uncultured Eubacteriales bacterium | reverse complement strand
AAGTTAGATATGAAGCTGGTCAGTGCCGAGTGCGCCTTTGACGGCAGCAAGATTATCTTCTTCTTTACCGCCGACGGGCGGGTGGATTTCCGCGAGCTGGTAAAGGATTTAGCCTCGGTGTTCCACACCCGTATCGAGCTGCGCCAAATCGGCGTGCGGGACGAAGCCAAAATGCTGGGCGGCTTGGGTATTTGCGGCCAGCCCTTCTGCTGCAGCCGCTTTTTAGACGGGTTTCAGCCGGTGTCCATTAAAATGGCCAAAGACCAAGGCCTGTCCTTAAACCCCACTAAAATTTCGGGTACCTGCGGCCGCTTAATGTGCTGCTTAAAATACGAGCACGACGCCTACGAGTACCTGATTCGCTTAACCCCCAGAGTGGGCGCGACGGTGCAAACCGCCGAGGGCGAGGGCACCGTAATCGACGTAAACTTAATTACCGGCAAGCTCAGCGTAATGCCCAATAACGGTAACGCGCCTTTTTCGGTGCATCGCGACGACGTAAAGGTGCTGCGCTCGGGCAAGGGCAAGCTGCCCAAGGCCGAGCCCAAATCTGACAAAGGGGAGTAATCCTATGATCAACGTAGCAATCGACGGGCCGGCCGGTGCCGGCAAAAGCACCCTTTCCCGCCGTGTGGCAGAGGCGTTGGGGTATATTTACGTAGATACCGGCGCGCTGTATCGCACCGTGGGGTTGGCTCTTTCCCGCGCAAAGTGGAACGGCGAGGATATCTCGGCCGTAGAGGCGGTGCTGGCCCAAAGCCAGGTGGAGCTTACCTTTGTGCAGGGTGAGCAACGGGTGTTGCTGTGCGGCGAAGACGTTTCGGATTTAATCCGCACCCCCGAGGCCTCTATGATGGCCTCTAAATGCTCGGCGTTGCCTGTGGTGCGGGCCTATTTGTTAGACCTGCAGCGCGATATTGCCAAAAAGAATAATATCGTTATGGACGGACGGGACATCGGCACCGTGGTTTTACCCGATGCCAAGGTTAAAATCTTTTTAACCGCTACCCCCGAGGAGCGGGCCCGTCGCCGTTTTGCAGAATTGCAGGAAAAGGGCCAGCAGGTGACCTACGATAGTGTTCTGGCCGACCAAATCGCTCGCGATCACGCCGATATGACCCGCGAGATTGCTCCCTTAAAGCAAGCCGCCGACGCGGTGCTGGTAGACACCACCGATTGCGATTTTGAGCAGTCCTTCGAGCGGCTTTTATCGGTCATTCGTCAAAATATTGAAAAAGAATAGAGGAGGTGGCGGTATGTCCCCCTTTTATCGGGTAATTCGTTGGTTGTTGATTGTGGTGGGGCATATTATTTTCCGCTACCGCACCCACGGGCAAGAGAATATTCCCACCGACGGCGGTGTGGTGCTGTGCAGTAACCACACCTCTATGATGGACGTTGTATTTTTAATTAGTACCTGCAAGCGGCAGATTCACTTTATGGCCAAGGCCGAGCTGTTTCGTATTCCCATATTAAAGCACGCCTTTCGTTGGATGGGCGCTTTTCCGGTAGAGCGGGGCACCGGCGGCGCCGATGCTTTGGCTAAAGCCCAGGCATTGGTGCAAGAGGGTAAGGTAATGGGCATTTTCCCCGAGGGTACCCGCAGCAAAACGGGCACACCCGGCAAGGCAAAATCCGGAGCCGCCGTGGTAGTGGCCAAAACCGGGGCGCCGGTGGTGCCGGTGTCTATTTACCGCAAGGCGGGTAAAATGCGCTTATTTGCCAAGGCCACCGTGCGGTACGGGCAACCTATTCCCGCCGCAACCTTTGCCTTAGAAGATGCCGCCGATCGTAGCCGCTTGCGGGCGGTTTCGCAAGCCATTATGGCGCAAATTGTTGCGCAGTGGGAGTTGGGCTTTTGAGTAAAATTATCTTAGCCAAGCACGCCGGCTTTTGCTACGGCGTAGACAGGGCTGTAAATATGGTGTACGATTTATTGGAGCAGGGCACCTCGGTGTGTACGCTGGGGCCCATTATCCATAACCCCCAGTTGGTAGAAAGCTTGTCCCAACGGGGGGTAGACATTGTAAACACCCCCGCCGAGGTTCCCGCAGGGCGCACCTTGGTGCTGCGCTCTCACGGGGTGGCACAATCGGTGGTAGACCAAGCCGCCGAATTAGGGCTTACCGTGGCCGATGCCACCTGCCCCTTTGTTGCTAAAATTCATAAAATTGCCGCCCGTGCCGCTGCCGAGGGGTGCACCCTTTTGGTGGCCGGCGACAAGGATCATAAAGAGGTTGAGGGCATTGTCGGCCACTGCTCGGGGCCTTGCTTTGTTTTTAAGGACGATGCTGAGTTAGAAAAACTCTTTGAAAACGAACAAGTTTTGGTGAATTCGCCCATATATGTGGTGGCTCAAACAACTTTTCACGCAATTTTATGGAAAAAGTGTCAAAAATTTTTAAAAAAGGTATGTACAAATGCGAAAATTTTTGATACAATATGTAACGCGACCTCGAATCGGCAATCTGAGGCAGAGGTGTTGGCAAAACAGTGCAATGCAATGGTCGTCATCGGCGGTCGGCATAGCTCTAACACTGCCAAGCTTCGTCAGGTTTGCGCGCAGCATTGCAGCAAAACCGTATTGGTAGAAACTGCGGCTGAGTTAGACCTTTCGGCTCTGCTGCCGGCAGAAACCATCGGCGTCGTGGCGGGTGCATCAACACCTGCGGGTATAATTAAGGAGGTTATAAAGACCATGTCGGAAATCATCAACTCCACCGAGGTAGTGGAAAAAGTGGAAAAATCTTTTGAAGAAATGTCTTTTGAGGAGGCACTGGAGGCTTCGCTCAACAGCTTAAATAGAGACCAAAAGGTCAAGGGCGTAGTGCTGTCTGTAAACCCCACCGAGATCGAAGTAGATATCGGCCGCAAGCACACCGGCTACGTACCTGCAGACGAGTTCTCCAACGATCCTTCGGTTAAACTGGTGGATGCCGTTAAACCCGGCGACGTGTTGGATTTGATCGTTATGCGCACCAACGACCAAGAGGGTATCGTTACCCTGTCTAAAAAGCGCTTTGACGCTATCGCAGGGTGGGACAACGTTGTAAAAGCCAAAGAGTCGGGCGACGTGCTCAGCGGCACCGTTACCGAAGTTATCAAGGGTGGCGTAATTGTAAACTGCGAGGGCATTCGCGTATTCGTTCCCGCTTCGCAGGCTACCGCCAACCGTGGCGACGCTTTAGAAGACTTAAAGGGTCAAACCGTTTCCTTCCGCATTATCGAGATTGGCCGCGGCCGCCGTGCCGTTGGTTCCATCCGCTCCGTACTGCGTGACCAAAAAAGAGAAGCTGCTCAAAAATTCTGGGAGTCTGAGCTGACCGTTGGCGACAAGTACACCGGCACTGTTAAATCCTTAACCGGTTACGGCGCCTTCGTAGACATCGGCGGTGTAGACGGTATGGTTCACATCTCCGAGCTGTCCTGGGAGCGTATCAAGAATCCTTCGGAGGTTGTTGCCGTGGGCGACACCATCGAGGTTTACATCAAGGCCGTAGACGTAGAGAAGAAAAAGATTTCTTTGGGCTACAAAAAGGCCGACGATAATCCTTGGGAGATATTTAAGAGAGATTACAGCATTGGCGACACCGCTAAGGCTAAGATCATCAGCATGACTGCTTACGGCGCATTTGCCCGTCTGCTGCCCGGCTTAGACGGTTTGATTCACATTTCTCAAATCGCCAACCGCCGCATTGAGAAGCCGCAGGATGAGCTGTCCATCGGTCAAGAGGTAGACGTAAAGATCACCGACGTAGATTACGACAAAAAGCGCATCAGCCTGTCTATCCGCGCTCTGTTAGAGCCGGTAGCCGAAGAGGCCGTTGAGGCTCCTGCCGAGGAGGCTCCCGCCGAGGAAGCCCCCGCTGCGGATGCTGAATAATTTAAGATAAATACATAAATTCTTCAGGCGATTATTGCGGTACGATCGGCCGTGCCTTCGTCTGAAGAATTTTTGCTTTGGAGGCGTTTTTCTTGGAGAAAAGCAATTTTTCCTTTGCCGCAAAGGTGTTTTTGCGGGTAGCCTTGGCCAGCGTGCTGGGAGCCGTTTTGTTTATTGCGGTCAACTCTGTTTCTATGCAATGGTTTACCGAAGAAATCGGCTACCGGGTGTACGACCTGACCGAGGATGAAAAGTTTGTTTTAACCGAAGAGGTTTATTTTACCGACGGTCAATCTACCGAGCCTAAATTAGAGATAAACCAACGCAGCGAAACCATTTATTCTGAAATGAGCGCGCAGCACAAAACTGCGGTAAACGCCGTTGCCCTGCTGCTGCAAATGGCCCTGCTTACTTGGTTTATTTACCCCAACCTTTGGGCGCGGGGCGATTGGGACCGTAACGCCGTTAATTTTAACCGCAAGCAAGAGGATTTATTTGGCGGGGTAAAAATCGGCCTTATGGTGGCGGTGCCCGGTATTTTGCTTTATATTGCCTTTGTGACGTGCCACTACTACGGGGTAAATATGCTGCCGTTGTATAACATTACAAACATACTGTTCCAGCCCTATTTTGCATTGGTTACCGGCTTTGCCACCTCTATAAACGAAATTGCAGGTGCCGAGCT
>CAZUJI010000029.1:3450-10476 GCA_964620235.1 uncultured Eubacteriales bacterium | reverse complement strand
GCAGGTAGCGGGAACTCTCAAGGTTATGAGCCCGACGAGCTACCAACTGCTCTACCCCGCGATATTTAACTTTCAGTATTACTATTATACACAATAGCGTTGGGTTTTGCAATAGCAAATTTAAAAAATTATGAAAGTTTTTTAAAAATGTGGTTTAGGTACAGCTCTACCACGTCGAGATTCGTCGTTTGATAGAGCATTCGCGAGCCTACCACGTCCTCAATTTCATTAAGCAGCATTCGTTCGCCGTCAAAAATAAAATCTATACCGGCAAAATCCAAATCAAAATACTGCAGCACCTTTTCCACCAAGGCCTGCTGCGCTGTGGTCAGCTCTACCGCCTCTACCCTGCCGCCTAACGAGAAATTACTGCGAAAATCGGCCTTGCTGCTGCGCAAAACGGCGGCCAACACCTTGTTGCCCAGCACGTACACCCGCAGGTCTTTGCCCAGGGTTTTGGCGGGGCGCTGCACCACAATATGCCCCGGCTGCAAATCGGCGCACACCTTTTGATACTGCTCTTGCGTGTTCACCCAAAACACCTGCTTACCCCCGTGGCCGCCCGCGGCTTTTACCACCGCAGGCAAAAAGGGTGCCTTAGGTAACGAAAAGTTGGGGGTAATATAAAAGGTATCTGCCATAGGCACACCCTTGCCCGCCAAATAGGCGTGGGTCAAAGCCTTGTCGTTACAAATACGGCAGACGTGGGCGTTATTAAAGCACCGCACGCCCATAGACTCCAGCTGTGCCGTCAGCCAATAATCGTGGCTGCGAACGATGGCAAAATCGGGCGCCAAGCAAGGCTGACCGTTGTACCAAAGGGCGGGCTTTTCATCCATTAAGCCAATAGAAAACTGCTCGGCCAGCTTTAGCTCTAACAAATGGCCGCGTTGGGCCGCGCCGGCAATGCACTGCTCTGCAAACCAGCGGTTGCGCCCTAATTCTACTGCTTCGTAAATCAAAAAGCCCTGCATAGTATCCCCCTATTTGCCCGAAATATCCACCACTTCATCGGTAAGCTTAGAAAAGGCAAATTTTTGCGCGCTGTACAAGCTAAAATAGCCCGAGAGCAAAAAGCCGGTGGCCACGGCAATGCCAAAATAGAGCATCCCCTGCGCCGAAAACAGCTCGGCCGCCAACAAAAGCGCGGTAATGGGGCAATTGGTTACACCGCAAAAGACGGCAATCATCCCCAATGCGGCACCAAAACCCGCAGGCAGACCCAAAAGCCCTGCGGCCACACAGCCAAAGGTGGCGCCCACAAAAAAGGCGGGCACAATCTCGCCGCCCTTGTAGCCTGCGCCGATGGTAATGGCGGTAAACAGCAATTTTAATAAAAAGTCCCAAGGCACGGCCTTACCGGCAATGGCCAGCGTTAACCCCGCCATACCTGCGCCGTTGTAGGCGCGGGTGCCCAACAGCAGGGTAAGCAAAACCAGCACGGCGCCGCCCACGCACACCCGCAGATAGGCGTTTTTAAAATATTTTTGCATTAGATGATGCACCCCGTGCATCCCTAAGCAGAACAAAACGCTCACCAGCGCAAAAAGCACCGAAAGACCCAAAACCTTGACCATAGACAGCAACGATAACTCCGGCACCGAGGGCAAAGCAAAGCGCAACGGGTGGCCCCCCAGTAAAAGGGATACCCCGTACCCCGTAACCGACGCCACCATACAAGGGAAGATGGCAAAATAGTACATCCAGCCTACGCAAATCATCTCTATACTAATTACGGCAGCCGCCAAGGGGGTGCCAAACACCGCCGCAAACATAGCGCTCATACCGCAAAGGGTGGCAATATGCAAATTGCGGGTATTTAGGTTTGCCACACGACCCATAGCGCTACCTAAACTTCCGCCCAGCTGCAAAGCCGCGCCCTCGCGCCCGGCCGAGCCGCCCAACAAATGGGTAACGACCGTGCCCACAAAAATCAAGGGCGCCAATCTTACGGGCACCTTGCCGTCTTGCCGCACCGAAGAAATCACCTGATTGGTGCCAAAATTCTCGTTTAATTTGGCGCCGCGGTACAAGGCCACCAGCGCCACGCCGCCCAAGGGCAACAGCCAAAGCAAAACGCCCTGCGCTGCAAAGCAGCGGCCTGCCCACTCCAGTAGCTCGTGAAAGGCGGTGCCCACCGCGCCGCAAAGGGCGCCAATGCCCACCGCCACCAGCAACCATTTTATAAACACTACAAAATAGGTAGCCCCGGCGGCTACCTTTTGCTTTGTCATTTGCAAAGCACCTTGTTTTTGCATAAAATCACGCATCCTCAGCGGTAACACAACCCAAAAGCACCGCAAATAATAACCCGGTTTGCACCCAAAGCATAGTCATATCTACCACGCTATGCGCCAAAACGGCCACCAAGCCTGCCAGCACAAAGCCGCAGTAGGCGTTACCCCTGCGCCAGCGGTCGAAAATCTCTTTAAAGCAGGGCACAAAATAGCCTGCCCCTAAAACGCAACCCACCAAGCCGTAATTCAAAACCGAGTCTATCACCAGATTATGGGCGTGGGTGGTTTGATACAGCGCGGGGTTTTGCATTGCCAGCTGAAAATACCCAAAAGAGCCGCGCCCCACCAAAAAGTGGCGACGAATATCCTCTAACGCGGCCGACCAAATGTCAAACCGAAAACGTAGGGTATCGTCCATTTCGTGCCAGCGGGCCATAACCAGCGGCACCAAGGCGCAAAGCGCCAAGCCGGCGCCAACAAACAACAGCAAAATATACACCGGGCGCACCCGCCGCACCAAAAGCAGCAGCATACAAGCGCCGGTAACCAACGCTACCCAAGCAAAGGCGCTGCCGGTAAAATAAATGCCCAGCAGCTGCAGCACCAAGCAGGGCACCGCGTGTTTTTTAGACACCTGCCCCACCAGCAGCAAATACAGACACACCAGCACCCCTGCGGTAAGCATTGTGGCCAAATAGTTGGGGTTAAAAAACCAAAGCTGACACCGATACCATACCGACGGCACCTTAAAGATCAGCACCTGCAGCACCCAATCCAGCAATGCGGCGCCGCCGCAGGCACCGCCCATCAGGCAGATCAGCCGCAGTATATATCGCCGTGTTTGGGGGCAAATATACTGCCGCGTAACCTGCCCCAAGCTTAAAATAATATAAAAGGCCGCCGTGGCCAGCAGGCCAAACCAGTTTTGAAAGCACACCGCCACCAAAGCGGCAAACCCGCAAAACAAGGGCAGCATTTTAGCATATTTGGGCGCAAACATCGCCCGCCGAGCCTCGGCCTTGGCCAAGGCGTAGCCAAAGGCCGCCAGCAGCACCGGCACGGTAATATAAAAAGGGAGAAATGCGCCGCCCGCCATCGCGAAAAGCAACCATTGCTCCCGCGCAAGCCCCTTTAAGGCTTTGATACGTTCCGGCATACAAATCCCCCTTTAAGCTCTATTATTTTACGGATGCTTGACCAGCGGCACACAGCAGCAAAGCAAAACGGCCACCAGCTCGTACACAAATAATCCCAAAACACCAACGGTGGGTAAAAAGCCAATGAGTGCTGCGCCCACGGCTGCAATAATGCCGCCCAGCGCGCCAATCAGGCTTAACACCATTACCAAGGTTAATATCTGCTGCAAACGGAAGGCTGCCGTAACGCCCGCCAGCATACCGCAGGCGTCGCCGCTGTACACCGCCTCGGCCTCGCAGCTTTCGGTATAATTCATCGTGTGCTTATAGGCGCGTACACCCTCGCCCGACATAACCACGGCAGAATCGTCGTAAATACCAAAATAGTCGCAAATCATACCCGAGGTAATATTGGGGTCACCCGAGTTAACGTACAGCGTTGCGCCCGTGTTGCACAAACGACGAACCTCGTAGGCAATGGTATCGTCTACCTCGTAGCCCACCACCAGCAACACGCAGGGGCGGTCACCACTGGCAATGTACACCGGAAAAAACCCCTTGGCCAAAATCTTTTTATCTACCTCTACCGAGGGGACCTTAATGCCGTGCCCCTCCATAAGCGTGCGGTTACCCACAAAAATTCTTTTTTCGCCCAGCCAGCCCGAAAGGCCCATTTTATCCTCATAATGCACCGAGTCTACCCGCGGTAGCTTGCTGCGGTTGCCTGCAATGATTTTTGAGAAAATATCGCTCAAGGGACTTTTGGCGCTGAACACCACCGCTGCCGCCTCGCACAGCGAAACGTCAACCGGGTTTTTGCTTAAGGGGTACATATTAAACAGCCGCACCGTACCTGCGGGGAACAAATCCACCGCGTCTACAGCCACAGCGTTGGCCTCGGCCAAGCGCTCGGCGGCGCTCCAGCCGGGCAATGCGGCGTCGTAATCGGCCAGAGTTTTAGAGGTGATTTTTAAAGGCATTTCCTGCAGCAGACCGCTGCAAAGGGGCGCGGCCAAGCAAAATACCAGGGTAAACAATTCAACCGATTGCAGCCAGGTGCCCTCAAAAAACAGGGGTAATACGGCAGCGGCAAGGGCAAAGGCCAAAATGCAAATGCCAATGGCCGACATCGCCTTCTCCCACCGGCTTTTGCTGCGGGTACGCTTCATAAAGCCGTTGACGTTTACCGTACGGCGGCCGGCGCACACCAAAGCGGGGCCGTCTAACGTGTCGCGTACAATGGCGTTGGTGGCAATGGCGTCTTGCACAAATTGTACCGCCTTTTTCTCACCCGAGGTGGCCACAAACCTAAAGCCGGTTTTTACCCGATGCACGGCCAGCAATTTACCCCAGGCACGCAGCAGCAAGGCCAAGCCTGCCAAGGGCCAAAATACCAAGCTTTCGGCCGAGAGCAGGGGGCAAAGCAGACCCTGCAGGGCGCTAAAGCCAACGGCGGCGGCACACAGCGTATCGGCCTCGGCGGGGTAGCCTGCAAAAATGCGCAGCCCTTTAAATACCGACCATTGGGTAAGGGCGCTAACAGCCAAAACAAAGGTGCCCAGCAAAGCAAAAATCAGGGTATTTTGCGCGCGGAACGTGGCGGCAATAGGCGAGGCCAGCACCAACAGAGCAATGGCGCAAAGCACCGACACCACTACCTGCACACCGGCCAGCTTGCTACCCCATTTTAACCGCATCTGAATACCGGGGGCATCGTCTAAACAGGTGTACTCGGGGCCTTCGGCGGCCTCGGCATCGTAATCAAAGCCGGCTTCTTCTTCATATTCCTCCGGCTCGGCAGAGGCGGTAGACAGCCGGCGGTCGTTGGCAAAATCCTCGGGCAGATGGAAGGTTTTGGAGATTTCTTCGGTGTTCCCCAAATCCACCTGACGGGTGGCAGCTATATCGGTAAAAATATTATCTATCTGCACCGTTTCCTGCGGGGCAGTTTGCGGCTCGGTAGAATACACGTTGGTGTCGTCGGCGGGCTCGACCGCAGTAAGGTCAGGCATTACCTGCGTAGCCTCGGTGGCGGGCATAGCATTGTCGGCCAGGTGGAACTGAAAGTCCAACACCGGTGGCGGGGCACTCTTCATTACCTGACCACCCTGCTCTAAATCTACCACGTCTAACTTTACGGGCTCGGCCTTTTTGGGCGGCTGAGCCGGCTGCATTGTAATGGGTTGGGTAGGCTTGGCGGGTTTGGCCGACTGGCGAATTTCTTCAATACTGGTCCAGGAAGAGGTAGCGCCGTATTTTTTGGCCGCCAGCTTTTTGGCCTTTAGCTCGGCGCCCGAGATAATATCCTCCACACTCTCTAACACGTAGGTGGAGCGCTCTTCGGGCACGTAGGGCTCTTTAGTGGTTTCGTCGGTTAAAAACTGCCGACATTTTGACAGCAGACTTTCCACCTCGGCCTTGGGGGAACGCGTCGGCTTCTCGGCCTCAGGCGTTTTTTGCGCAGGCTCGGCCGATGCTTGCGGCGCGGCCTGCGGCTCTTGCTTGGCCGCGGGAGCCGATTCGGTACCCGCTACCCTTGCGTATAACGATTTTGCTGCCGAGGAAAAGCCCCCTGCAGGTTGCATTTCGATCTCTTCGGGGGGAGTAGACGGCTGCTTATGTAACAGCTCCTCAGGCGTAATGGCGTGCGACGCCCATTTAGATTGCTTGCGCTGGTCCCAATCGGGAATCCCCTCGTAGGGCTTTAAGGGCGCATAGGCTTCGTCTTGCAATGCGTCGTCTATTTCTTCTTGTTTGTTCTTTTTCTTAAAAATACCCACCCGAAACACCTCCTTATATATTTTATGAGGGTGAATTGAACCGGTCACGGTTCCAGCTCTTGTTACCCTAACCGCGGCTTTTTACCACCGCGTACATCAGCACCCCTGCGGCTACAGAGGCGTTTAAGGAATTGATTTTGCCCAGCATAGGCAAGGACACGATTTTGTCACAATTCTTTTTAATCAGCTGGCCCAGGCCCTTACCCTCAGAGCCGATCACCAGAGCCACCGGCATAGTATAGTCGGTCTGCCAAGCGGGCTCGCCGTCCATATCGGCACCAAAAACCCACACGCCGGCCTGCTGCAGCTCGCGCACGGTGTTGGCCAAATTGGTAACCTTAGCCACCCGCATATACTCTAACGCGCCGCTGGCCGACTTGGCCACCGTGGCGTTCAGCGTGGCCGAGCGGTGCTTGGGAATAATTACCCCGTGCACACCGCAAGCCTCGGCGGTGCGCACAATGGCGCCCAAATTGTGGGGGTCTTCAATTTCGTCGCAAATCACAATAAAGGGGGGCTCGCCCTTTTCTTCGGCTGCGGCCAAAATATCGGCCACCGAGCAATAGCTGCGCTGCGCCACTACCGCGGCCACACCCTGGTGCGCCGCGCCGCCGGCCATAAAATCCAACTTGGCGGGGGATACTTCTTTGACCAAAATCCCCTTTTGGCGCGCCTTGGCCAGCAGGGGTGCCAACGAGCCGTTGCCGCCCCCGTGAGAGATTAAAATTTTATCGATTTCGCGGCCCGAGCGCAACGCCTCGGTAACGCTGTTGCGGCCAACGATAACGGTGTCGTCCGTCCCCATCGGGCGGTCGTGTTTTTGTTTCATAGTTACTCCTTAATTGCCCCAAAACGTCTATCTCTTGAAGAATA
>CAZUJI010000029.1:0-3440 GCA_964620235.1 uncultured Eubacteriales bacterium | reverse complement strand
GAGAACAGCATTGCGCCCTGCAACAACGGTAGTTTCTTGTTCCATAGTTACTCCTTCGTTTGCAAAAAGCATACTTTCACTTATATACCGTTTTATTATAACATATCAAACGCCAAAAAAGAAGAGTAAATTCAAATTTTTACCCCATATATTTTACCTTTTTTTGCATATTTTTTTGCGCCCTACAAAAACTGTATTTGGAGGTGACGAAATGAGTCCGAAAGAGGTATTGTATATTGAAGATGCCTTAGGCCACGAGCAATTTGCCATTGCCCAATGCCAAGAGGCGGCAAGCACCCTGCAAGACCCTGCTTTAAAGCAGCAAGCCCAGCAAATGGTAGAGCGCCACAATCAATTATTTAAGCAATTTTATCAACTGATATAGGAGGATTTTTATGGACGACAAATGCATTATGGAAAATATGCTGTTAACCGCCAAGGGAATGTGCGATTTGTATATGCACGGCGCGGTGGAGTCGGCAACCACAAACGTAAACAGCACCTTTAAAAACGCTTTAAACGACACTTTGGCAATGCAAGACAATATTTACAAACAAATGGCGCAAAAGGGCTGGTATCCGCCTGAGCAGGCTACCCCCGAGCAGCTGCAAAAGGTAAAAAATAAATTTGCCGCCGCCAACAGCAGTAAATAATTCCTCGCCTCGCAGACCGTCGGTTTGCGGGGCGTTTCTTAATTTTTTATGAAGGGACTTGACAAATCCGCAGTCAAACTGTATTATTGTATTAGTGAGGTAGTACACCTGACGGAAAGGAGCGCTGAAATGGACTGGAAATTAAGCAAAGACCGCCCCTTATGCCCCCAAATTTGCGAGCAGCTGTGCGTGCAAATTGCGCTGGGGGATATTCCCCCGGGGGAGCGATTGCCCTCGGTGCGTGAAACGGCGCTGGCGGCGGGGGTAAACCCCAACACGGTGCAGCACGCCTTTGAGCAGTTAGAGCAGCAGGCGGTGGTGTACTCGGTGCGGGGGTCGGGCTGGTTTGCCGCCCAGGACCCAACCCAAGCCAAAGCGGTATTACAAAGGCTGTTGGCCGAAAAAACCGCCGACTATTTTAACCAAATGCATATTTTGGGGCTTTCGCCCCAACAGGTAAAAGACTTTGTAAAGGAGTGGCAGGAATGAGCGAAGTATTATGCTGTAAGAACCTAACCAAAAGCTACGGTGGCACCCTGGCCTTAAACAACATCGATTTAAGCCTGCAAAGCGGCAAAATCGTTGGCCTTTTGGGGCCGAACGGCTCGGGTAAAACCACCTTGATTAAAATCATCAACGGGTTGCTTACCCCCAACTTTGGCAGCGTAACCGTTGAGGGCTTTGCCCCGGGGGTAGAGAGCAAAAAGCGGGTGGCTTACCTGCCCGACAACATCTACTTAAACAGCTGGATGACGGTGCGGCAGATCGTAGACTATTTTACCGATTTTTACGAGGATTTTCGGCCGCAGTTGGCCTATGAGATGCTGGCGCGGTTATACATCGCCCCCGAAAAGCGGTTAAAAACCCTCTCTAAGGGCAATAAAGAAAAGGTCTGCCTGATTTTGGTTATGAGCCGCAACGCTAAGCTGTACGTGTTAGACGAGCCCATTGCCGGCGTAGACCCCGCCGCGCGGGATTACGTGATCTCCACCATTATTAACAACTATAACCCCGACGCCACGGTGCTGATTTCGACCCACCTGATTGCCGACATTGAGCAGGTATTAGACGAGGTTGTATTTTTAAAGGCGGGTAACGTGGTACTGCACCAATCGGTGGAGGAGATTCGTACTCAGCACCAAAAAAGCGTTGACGAGCTGTTTAGGGAGGTATTCAGATGGTAAAAAAGTTATTTAAATACGAAATGATTGCCTACCGCCGCACCCTGCTGCCGGTGTACGCCATTTTGCTGGGTGTTGCGGCGCTGTTTCGGTTTGTGCAGCTGTTTGAAACCGACTCTACCATTTACAGAATCGTGCAGGGCTCCTCGGTTTTTGCCTACGTGGTGGCCCTTTTGGCCTGCTTTGGCTTTACCTGGGTGTTTGCCATCGTTCGGTTTTATAAAAACCTGTTCACCGGCGAGGGGTATTTAAGCTTTACCCTGCCCGTAACCCCCACGCAGCATATTTTAACCAAGTGTGGCGCGGCGGTGCTGTTCTCGGCCATTTCCTTTGCGGTGGCGCTGATTTCGGCCTGCATCGTTACCCTGGGCGACGTATTAAGCGAGGTTTGCAAGGCCGGTATATATCTGTTTGGCCAAATTCCCAACCCGTACAAAGCCGACGTTGTGTTTTACATTATAGAATTTTTGGTAATGCTGTTGGTGGCCTGCGCGGCGGGTATGCTGCTTTATTACACCTGCATTGCCATTGGCCAGACCTTCCGCAAAAATCGGGTTTTGGGCGCGGTTGGGGTGTACTTCATCTACTACACCGCCACCCAAATTTTAGGCACCGTACTTACCGTGCTGGTTACCGTTTTTGCCCGCTACCTGCCCTTAGCTAAGTTAGAGGACTGGATTTATTTAAACACCGACACCTTTATTCATATTGTTTTATGCGGCGCCACGGTGCTTACCGCGGCAGGCGGCGTGTTATGCTTCTTTATTATCCGGGGCATTATGCGCAAGCGACTGAATTTGGAATAAGGGGGTAAAAAAATGAAAAAAGTATGTAAAATTTTTGCCTTGCTGCTTACCGTAGCTCTGCTTTGCTCTACCCTGACGGGCTGCATTGCCTTAGACGAGGCCCGCAAGGCCCAGGCCTTTTACACCCCCGAGGGGGATATCCTTTGGAACAACGCCACCTATCGCCGCTTGCCCGAGTGTGATGAATTTCAGCCCTTGTACGGCGATACATTAGACACCGTTTACGCCACCCAGCCGGAGGTGCCGGTGCTGCTGAAAAATCTCTTTGGTGACAATATGTCCCCCCTGTGCGACGGTCTGTTTTTAAGTGGCTATATGGGCGACTATTGCCGCACCGACCGCTACGACGAGCTTGCCGGCCGCATTACCGCTGGCTTTGCCCCCACCGGGTACGGCTTTGCCTACTACTATTACGATGAGAAAAAGCAGGATATGGTACACGACTACTATCGCCTGCTGCCCGAGCAGACCGCAGTAATGGAGCAGGTTTTAGCCAACACCACCCCCAACACCCTGCCCGCCAATACCTCGGTGTATTTTGACCAGAGCGTAGAGTTGGAGCTGTGCACCGACGATTACCTGTTCCGCCGCTACGTGGCCGACCTTTGCGGCAACGACAGCGAGTATTACCTGCGCAAATACGCCGACAACGGCCAGACCCTGCTCTACCCCATTCCCACCGAGCACCACACTATGGCGCAAAAGCTGTTAGACGTATACTCCGCCCGGTATGGGAAATAGGTAATAAATAAATATCCACCCGCATAGCGGGTGGTTTTTCATTTTAGGTCTACGCCCTA
>CAZUJI010000028.1:0-10560 GCA_964620235.1 uncultured Eubacteriales bacterium | reverse complement strand
TGCACGACGTGCGCCTTTGAGACCGTATTTCTTACGCTCTTTCATTCTCGGGTCACGGGTCAGGAAGCCTGCCTTCTTCAAAGCAGAACGCAGCTCTGCGTCGTATTGCAGCAGGGCGCGGGATACACCGTGACGGATAGCACCGGCTTGGCCGGTAACGCCGCCGCCGGCTACGCGGCAAACAATGTCAAACTTTTGATCGTTGCCGGTTAAAGCCATGGGTTGACAAACGATGAGCTTTAAGGTCTCTAAACCAAAGTAATCGTCGATATCGCGATCGTTGATGGTGATTTTACCGGTACCGTTGTACAAGCGTACGCGGGCTACAGAACTTTTTCTTCTGCCGGTGCCGTAGAAATAAGGTTTGCTGTCAAACATACTGTAGTGTCCTCCCTTTCTTAAAACGCCAGTACTTCAGGCTTTTGGGCTGCGTGGTTGTGGGCGTCAGCCTTGTAAACTCTTAAACGAGTTAAAGCTTTGCGACCGATGGTGGTGTCGGGCACCATACCTTTAACAGCCAGTTCCATAGCCAGCTCAGGACGGGTGTTCATCAGGGTGGCGTATTTAACTTCTTTCAGACCACCGATGTAGCCGGTGTGACGGCGATAGAATTTTTGGTCTAACTTCTTGCCGGTTAAAACGGCCTTTTCTGCGTTGATAATGATAACGTGGTCACCGCAGTCTACGTGCGGGGTGAACTCCGGCTTGCATTTGCCGCGGAGAATATCGGCAGCCTTAACGGCAACACGACCAATGGGTTTGCCTGCAGCGTCGATCACATACCACTTGCGAGCGATCTCGCCGGGTTTTGCCATGTAAGTGGACATATCTGTTTACCTCCAAAATATTTTTAAAGCCATAGTATAGTACCATAACCCACAGTTATTGTCAACCCCTTTTTTGAAAAAATTTAATTTACATCCCACAATGTCTTTTTTTCTCGTCTTATCTCTCGTTTTCTCTCGTTTTCTCATTTGCGATTTTTCATTTTTCAAACGAATAATTGCTTTTCAGGGCGCATAGCATTAGTATCTGCCAAACAAAAGGGGGGACAGGTTGCGTGCAGACGTTGGAGCGCTTTTTGCAAAAGCTCAGCGGGTTTGTATGGGGGCCTGCGCTGCTGTGTGGCTTGTTGGCGGCGGGGGTATGGTTTACGGTGTGTACCGGCGGCTTTCAGCTGCGGCACGTTGGGCTTTGGTGGCGGGCTACCGGGGCGCAGTTTTTTAAAAAGCGGCAAAAGGGGGCAACTGGTAACATTACGGCTACCCAGTCGGCGGCTACGGCCTTGGCGGGCACCTTGGGCACCGGCAACGTTGCGGGGGTGGCCACCGCCATTGCCCTGGGCGGGCCGGGGGCGGTGTTTTGGATGTGGGTGTCGGCCTTTTTCGGAATGATGACGGCCTACGCCGAAAATCTGCTGGGGGTGCTCTACCGCCGCAAAGAAAAAAACGGCCGCTTTACGGGCGGCGCCTATATGTACATAGAGCAGGCCTTGGGCAGCCGTAAATGGGGCGGCTTGTTCGCCTTTTTTTGCGTACTTTCCTCCTTTGGTATGGGCAATATGACCCAGGCCAATTCGGCGGCCTGCGCCGTGAACGCTATAGCCGCCCATTTTGGGATAACCGACGGTGTAAGCAACCAAAAGAGTATTGCCGTTGCCTGCGGGGTGCTGTTGATGCTGAGCGTAGCCCCGGTTATTTTGGGTGGGCTGACCCGTGTGGCCACCCTAACCGAAAAACTGATTCCCTTTTTGGCCGTCACCTACGTTATTGCAGGGGGCGCGGTTATTTTGGCCAACCACCAAGCCCTGCCCCGGGTGTGGGGTGAGATTTTCGCAGGCGCCTTTGGCCTGCGGCCGGCGGTGGCGGGCACAGGGGGCTATTTGCTGGCCGACGCCATAAAATACGGCGTTGCCCGCGGCGTGTTCTCTAACGAGGCGGGGTTGGGCTCGGCGGTGGCGGTGCACGCTGCCGCCGACGTACCCGACCCGGTGCACCAGGGTCTTTGGGGCATTTTTGAGGTGTTTGCCGACACCCTTTTTATGTGCAGCATTACCGCCTTTGCCATTTTGTGCAGCGGCGTGTATAACCCTGTCAAAACCCTCAGCTTTTTACAAAAGGGGAGCGCCCTGCCCGACGCAATGACGGGGGTGGGGCTTACCCAGTCGGCCTTTGCCTCGGTGTTGGGGTCGGCAGGGGGTATATTTATATGTATATCTATTATACTGTTCGCTTTTTCTACTTTAGTCGGCTGGTCCTGCTTTGGCGAGCAGGCCTTTGCCTACCTTGTGGGGGGGAATCGCTACGGGGGTTTGTATAAAACGGTGTATCTTATAGCAATAGTGATGGGCAGCTGCAGCTCCCTTGGCACGGTGTGGCAATTGGCCGACGTTTTTAACGCTTTTATGGCTTTGCCCAACCTGGCGGCGCTGTTTGTGCTGTCGCCTAAGGTGACGAAAGAAACCCGCCGTTTTATAAAAAATAAAAAACAGTTGCATTTTTAAAATATATGTGGTATACTACCAGTGTAAGATATTCGAAGGAGAGTGGGGCAACCCGCTCTTTACTTTTTGTTTGGGCAAATATACCGAAAAGAGGGATTTTATGGCCGGATTAAACACCGCCGAGCGGGTACGCGCCATTGTGCAAGCGCCGATTGAAGCTTTAGGCCTTACACTGTGGGACGTTCGTTTTCAAAAAGAGGGCGCCGATTGGTACCTAAAGGTGCTTATTGATACGGAACGCGGCATCGGCATTGACGACTGCGTTAACGTATCGCATTTAATCGACCCGTTGCTGGACGAGCACGACCCCATCAGCTGCTCGTATTGCTTAGAGGTTTCTTCCCCGGGGTTAGAGCGGGAATTAAGCCGCCCCGAGCATTTTGCCGCCTGTATGGGGCAAAGCATTAAGGTGCGCCTGGTGCGTGCCGTAGACGGGCAAAAGCAGTTTATCGGTACCCTAACCGATTATAACGGCGACGTAACCATTACCACCCCCGAGGGTGAAAAAACGTTTACAAAATCACAAATTGCAAAAATAAATTTAAACGATGATTTGGAGGCATAATCAAAAATGACCAAGAGTAACAACCAAGAATTTTTTGAAGCACTGCGGTTGATGGAGAAGGAAAAGGGCATCCCCGCCGCCTATTTGGCGGAGAAGATTGCCGGCGCCATTACCGTTGCCAAGCGTAAAGACTACGCAGGGCAAGACATTGTATTTTGCGACATCGACCCCGAGACCGAGACCTTTAAGGTATACGTTCGTATGCTGGTGGTAGAGGGCGAGCCCGAGGCGGTAGACCAAATCACCTTAGAGCAAGCCAAAAAGGCCACCAAAAGAACCAAAATCAAGGCCGGCGATATTTTAGACATTCCGCTGGACACCCGCCAATTCGGCCGCATCGTGGCCCAAACCGCCAAGCACGTTATCCGTCAAGGCATTCGCGAGGCCGAGCGTGGCCAAACCACCGAAGAGTTCCAAAGCCGCAATAAAGAGCTGGTTACCGCTACCGTGCAGCGTATCGACCCGCAAACCGGCGACGCCGTTTTGTTGGTTGGCCGCAACGAGGTAATCCTGCCCAAGGGCGAGCAGGTGCCCGACGAGGTTCTGCGCGAGGGCGACCACATTAAGATTTATATTGTAGACGTAAAAGACGGCGAAAGGGGCGTAAAGGTTAAAATCTCCCGCACCCACCGCGATTTGGTTAAGCGCTTGTTCGAGATGGAGGTTCCCGAAATCTATGAGGGCATTATTGAGATTAAATCCATCTCCCGTCAAGCCGGCTCCCGCACCAAAATGGCCGTTTGGTCTGCCAACCCTGAGGTAGACGCCGTTGGCGGTTGTATCGGTCAGCACGGCGCCCGTGTAAACAAGATTGTTGAAGAGCTGGGCGGCGAAAAGATTGACATTGTTAAGTACTCTGACGACCCGGCCGAGTTTATCTCGCAAGCCTTATCTCCGGCCAAGGTGCTGTCGGTAACCATTGAGAGCGAAGACCCCAAGGCCTGCCGCGTTACCGTGCCCGATGCACAAATTTCCTTGGCCATTGGTAACAAGGGTCAAAACGTTCGCTTGGCCGCTAAGCTCACCGGCTGGAAGATTGACATCCACCCCGAAAGCGGCTTCTACGGCGAAGGTCAGGACGCCGCCGAATAATTTTTACCTGGGGGCATTTTTATGCAAGCAAAAAAACCGGCACTGCGTATGTGCATCGGCTGCGGCGAAATGAAGCCCAAGCGCGAGCTGGTACGCATTGTAAAAAATAAAGAGGGCCAAATTTCGTTAGACACGGTGGGCCGCGCACCCGGGCGGGGGGCATACATCTGCCACAACCCGGTCTGTCTGCAAAAGGCGCAAAAGTCCCGCCGGTTAGAAAAGGCGTTTTCTTCGGCCATACCCGCCGAAATTTACGAAAAAATCACCGGAGAACTGATGCAAAATGAATGACCCTGTTTTATCGCGGTTAGGCATTGCCCGTCGCGCCAATCTGTTGGCCGTAGGCACCGAGGCCGTTAAAACCGCCTTGCAAAAGCGCAAAGCCCACCTGGTGGTGCTGGCGCAGGATATTTCCGCCAAGTCCGAGAAGGAGCTTCGCTATCTTGCCGCAGGCAGGGTGCCTGTGCTCAGGTTAGAGGCTCAGTTAGAGGAGGTGGGCGCCGCCATAGGCGTTCGGGCGGGAATATTGGCCGTAACCGACGAGGGGATGGCTCGGGCCATTACCCTGGCCACCCAACAATCGAAATAATGAATATAGAATGTCGAAACGCTTAAAAGCGTTTCGAAAAGCCGATATGCTCGGCTTTTGCACAATTGAATTTTAAAAAATTCAATTGTGTTCCATATTCATTGAAATGATATAGGCAAATTTTTAAAAAAATTTGCTACCAAATCAAAGATTTGGTGTCGAAATAGCGAAGAACTTCTCTATTTCGACTTGCTATATCCATTATAATCAACCGGAGGGATAATCTATATGATGATAAAATACAGAGTCCACGAGCTTTCTAAGGATTTTGAAGTATCCAGCAAAGAGGTTCTGAGCATTTTATCCACCTACTGTGAGGGCGCAAAAAAAAGCCAGACCGCGCTGGAGGAAGCCGAGCTGGACGTTGTTTTTGACGCTTTAACCCAACAACACGCGGTAGAAAGCTTTGACGCCTATTTTGCCGCCGGCGAAGAGGCGCGCAACGCCCGCACCGCCGCCAAGCAGGCCGAAAAAGAGCGCAAGCTGGCCGAGCAAGCCGCCATTTTAGAGCAATTAAAGGCTGCGCAAAAGGCCCAGCAGGATGCTGCCAAGCCCAAAACCGAGGCCAAGCCCAAGGCCGAGGGTGGCGCTCAAAAGCCCACCACACCGCCGCCGGCACCCAAAAAAGAAAAAACGGGTGTGGCCCCCAACCGTGGCCCGGCTGAAATTCGCCGTGTAGACACCCGCGCTTCTCACGTAGATATGGAAAAATACAATGAGAAGTATGAGCATATTGCCCCTGCCAATACAATGAAGGACAATATGCAGCGTAAGCAAAAAATTCGCCAAAAATCGCAGGAGTATAACAAAAAGCCGGCGGGCGCCAAGCGCGAGACCGAGGCCGAAAAGCTGCGCCGCTTACAGTTAGAGCGCATTAAAAAGACCCCCATTACCGTTACCGTGGGCGACGAAATTACCGTAGGCGAATTGGCCGCCGCTATGAAGAAGACGGCCGCCGAGGTGATTAAGACCCTGTTAAAATTGGGTATGATGGCCACCGTAAACCAAACCATCGACTACGACACCGCCGAGATTGTCGTCACCGAAATGGGCTGCAAAATCGAGCGTGCCGTTGTGGTTACCATTGAAGAGCGGATTATGGACATTGCCGAGGACGAAGAGAAGGACTTAAAGCCGCGTGACCCGGTTGTAGTAGTTATGGGTCACGTTGACCACGGTAAAACCTCGCTTTTGGATGCCATTCGTAACGCCAAGGTTGCCGCAGGCGAGGCCGGCGGCATCACCCAGCACATTGGTGCTTACCGTGTAAACCACGAGGGGCAGGACATCACCTTCTTAGACACCCCCGGTCACGCCGCCTTTACCTCTATGCGGCAAAGAGGCGCCCAGGCCACCGATATTGCCATTTTGGTGGTTGCTGCCGACGACGGTATTATGCCCCAAACGATAGAGGCCATTAACCACGCCAAAGCCGCCAACGTGCAAATGATTGTAGCCATCAATAAAATGGATAAGCCCGAAGCCAACCCCGATCGCGTAATGCAACAGCTTACCGAGCACTCGGTAGTGCCCGAAATTTGGGGTGGTGACGTTATCTGCGTACCCGTATCGGCCAAAACCCACCAGGGTATCGACGAGCTGCTGGCCAACGTGCTGCTGGTGGCTGAAATGGCCGAGCTGAAGGCCAACCCCGACCGTAAGGCCAGAGGTGTGGTTATTGAGGCCCGCTTAGACAAGGGCCGCGGCCCTGTGGCCACTTTATTGGTGCAAACCGGTACGCTGCACACCGGCGATATTATCGTTGCCGGTACCACCGTTGGCCGTGTTCGCGTTATGAGCAACGAAAACGGCAAGCAGCTGCAGGTTGCAGGCCCCTCTGTGCCGGTAGAGATTACCGGTTTGGTGGAGGTGCCCGAGGCCGGCGACACCTTCGACGCCGTATCCGACGAGCGTTTGGCTCGCCAGCTGGTAGAGCAGCGTAAGCAAAAGGCCAAGGAAGAAATTTGGAACGCTGCCCAAAAGGTTACCTTAGATAATTTGTTCTCGCAATTAGAGCAGGGCGAGTTAAAAACCTTGAATATTATTGTTAAGGCCGACGTACAAGGCTCGGTAGAGGCCGTAAAAGACAGCTTAATTAAGCTTTCTAACGACGAGGTTAAGGTTGCCGTAATCCACGGCGGCGTAGGCGCTATTAACGAGTCTGACGTTATGCTGGCCAACACCTCGGGGGCCATTATCGTAGGCTTTAACGTACGCCCCGACGCCGTAGCCAAGGCTGCCGCCGAGCGTGACGGCGTAGATATGCGTATGTACCGCGTAATTTACGATTGCATTGAAGAGATTGAGGCTGCCTTAAAGGGTATGCTGGCACCCAAATACCGCGAGGTGGCTATGGGCCAAATCGAGGTTCGTACCACCTACAAAATCTCGGGTGTTGGAACCATTGCCGGTTGTTACGTTACCAGCGGTAAGGTTACCCGCAACTGCCAAATCCGCGTTGTGCGCGACGGCATTGTGCTTACCGAGGATGCCATTGACTCCTTGCGCCGCTTTAAAGACGACGTAAAAGAGGTTGCCTCGGGCTACGAGTGCGGTATTGGCTTAGAGAAGTACGGCGACATTAAAGAAGGCGACGTTTTCGAGGCCTTTATTACGGAAGAATACAGAGATTAGTCTGTCCATCTTCCCAAAAGGAGAAAGAATATGCCCAGTTATAAAATCGGGCGCGTTAACTCGGATTTGCAGTTTTGCCTGGCCGAGTTAATTCGCGAGGTAAAAGACCCCCGTGTTGACAAATTGGTCAGCATTGTAAAGGTTGACGTAACCGGGGACCTTTCGCAAGCCAAAATTTACGTAAGCACCCTGGGCGGGGGCGAAAGCACCGCCCAAACGGTAAAAGGCTTAAAAAGCGCCGCGGGCTATCTGCGGCGGGAGTGCGGTATGCGCTTAAAGCTGCGCAAAATGCCCGAGCTGCTTTTTATTGCCGATGATTCTATTGCCCACAGCGCCAATATTTCCAGAATTATTGATTCTTTTAATAAGTAGGTAGCTTTTATGGCAGAATTGTGTAAAGACCTGACGTTAGCCGAGGTTTGCGACTTTTTAAAATCTCACAACAACTACACCGTGCTCACCCACGCCTCGCCCGACGGCGATACCTTAGGCTCGGGGTGGGCCTTGGTGTATATTTTGCGGCAAATGGGCAAGCAGGCCAATTTGCTCTGCCCCGACCCGATTGCGCAAAAATATGCCTATTTGGCACTGCCGCCCCAAAGCTTTGAGGAGCAAACGGTGGTGGCGGTAGACGTGGCCGATTACAAGCTTTTGGGCGGTTTAAAAGAAGAATACGCCCAAAAGGTGCAGCTGTGTATCGACCATCACGTGTCGAACGTGCGGTATGCCGAAAGCCTATATTTAGAGGCAGAGGCTGCCGCAGCCTGCGAATGTGTGTATAAAATTGCAAACCGGCTGCAGGTAGAGTGGAGCCCTTGGTTGGCTTCGGCGCTGTATACCGGTATTTCTACCGACACGGGCTGCTTCCGCTTTTCAAATACCACGGGGGCTACGCTGCGTATTGCCGCCGATTTGTTGGAAAAGGGCGCCGATACCCAGCGCATTAACCGCGTGATGTTTGAAACCAAAAGCCGCGCCCATATTGAAATGGAATGTATGGCCTTAGAGGCTATGGAGTTTGTGTTTGAGGGCAAATGCGCCTTTTTATTGGTTACCACCCAAATGTTAGAGCGCTCGGGCTGTGACGAGAGTGATATGGACGGCATCAGCGCCATACCCCGCACGGTAGAGGGCGTTTTGGTAGGCGTAACCCTGCGGCAAAAGGGGCCCGACCTTTACAAGGCTTCGGTGCGTACCCACGCGCCTATAGACGCCCAAGCCATTTGCAAGCGGTTGGGGGGCGGCGGCCATATTCGGGCGGCAGGTTGCCAGCTGCGGGGCGATGCCCAAGCCGTTAAAGCCAAGCTTTTGGCCGCAGTAAAAAATCAGTTAGAGGAACAAGCATGACAGGACTTGTTTTATTAAACAAACCCGCCGAAATGACCTCCTTTGGGGCGGCGGCGGTATTGCGCAGAATTTACGGAGAGAAACGGATTGGCCACACCGGCACCTTAGACCCTATGGCCACCGGCGTTTTGCCGGTGCTGCTGGGTCGGGCTACCCGTTTGTCCCCGTTTTTGCTTATGGCCGATAAGGCCTATCGCGCTACCGTACGTTTAGGGCTAACCACCGACACGTTAGACATCACCGGCAAGGTATTGTCCACCGCGCAGGTGCAGGTAAGCGACGAGGCACTTTTAGGGGTGCTGCAGGGCTTTTTGGGCCCGCAAATGCAGGTGCCGCCTATGTACTCGGCCTTAAAAAAAGAGGGTAAAAAGCTGTACGAGCTGGCCCGGCAGGGCATAGAGGTAGAGCGCCAACCCCGACCCATTGAAATTAAAAAGATAGACCTTTTGACCCGCAACGGGGTCGATTTTACCATAGACGTGGCCTGCTCTAAGGGCACCTATATTCGCTCGCTGTGCGACGATATTGGCCAAAAATTAGGCTGCGGTGCCACCCTTACCGCCTTAGAGCGTACCGCCACCGGCGGCTTTGTGCTGGAGGACTGCGTTACGGTAGAGCAGCTGCAGGCCAACCCTGCGGCGGCCTTATTACCTGCCGACCGCGCGGTAATGCACCTGCCCTGGGCAGGCATTACCCAAAACCAGCGAGTACGCTTTTTAAACGGCGGCGGGCTGTATTTAAACCGCCTGCAAATGGAGCCGCAACCTCACGGTACGGCGGTGCGGGTGTATTGCGGGGAGGAATTTTTGGGGCTGGGTCAGGTAGACGTAGAGCAAAATTTATTGCTGGTAAATTGCGTTGTAAGCGAGGGATAGGTATGCAAACAGCCTACGCGGCGGCATTGGGGACCTTTGACGGTGTACATATCGGGCACCGCGAGGTTTTAAATCAGGCACTGCAAAGCGGACTTTGTCCGATTGCGGTGAGCTTTCGCCTGCCCCCAAAAGGCCAAATGGGTCAAGCCACCCCCTTGCTGATGCTGCCCGAAGAAAAAGAGCGGCTTTTGCGTCAAATGGGCTTTTCAGAGCAGATGTATTTGGACTTTGCCGCCGTGCGGGACCTTTCGCCCAAGGATTTTTTAGACCAATTATTCGCAGCCTATCCCATCAAAGCCGTTTGCTGCGGTTTTAACTACCGCTTTGGCAAAAACGGGGCAGGGGACGTGGCCTTTTTAAAGACGTATTGTGCAGAAAAGGGCGCTAAGGTGTTTGTGTGTGACGGCGTGCAGGTGCAGGGGCAAACGGTGTCCTCCACCAAAATTCGGGCGTTTATCGCCGGGGGTGAAATGCAAAAGGCCGCCGCAATGCTGGGCCGAAATTACAGTATTTCGGGGCAGGTGGTGCACGGTGATGCCCGGGGCCGCACCATAGGCTTCCCCACGGTAAATCAGGCTGTAGATTCGTCGTTGGCTATGCCAAAATTCGGTGTGTATGCCGCGCGGTGTCAAATCGGCGGCCAAACCTATACCGCAGTTACCAATATCGGTTTGCGCCCCACCTTTCGGTTAGACCAACCTATGGCCGAAACCTATATTTGTGATTTTGAGGGCGTCCTATACGGCCAAAATTTGACTATAGAGCTTGTAAAATTCCTACGCTCCGAAAAGCGCTTTGCCGGTTTAGAGGAACTGCAAGCCGCCATCGCCGCCGATGCAGCCGCCGCTAAAGCTGAATAAAAAGTAAAAGCACCACGAAACGGTTTTTTACAAGAATAATACAACCCCGACAGATTTCCATAGCCTGTCGGGGTTGCTTTTATATAAATTCGTTT
>CAZUJI010000027.1:0-10699 GCA_964620235.1 uncultured Eubacteriales bacterium | reverse complement strand
TCAAATACCTCTTTGCGCATAGCGTAAGAGATAAAGCGGCTAAAGGCAATCATCAGCACGCTCAGCACGTACGAAAGCCCCGCCGAGATGACGTAAAAAACAGCCATAATGCCGCACAGCAGCATAACCCGGGGGATATCTACCTGCCCGGATCCGGCGGCAATGCAATCTACCGCAAAGCCTGAGAGCATTGGCCCCAACAGCGCAAAGGCGTTCGAAACCACGGTAAGCAGCAGGCATACCGCCAACCGCCCCTTAAAGCGAAAAACGTAGGTCAGCAAACGGCGGTATATGGCAGAGCGCTCTTTTTTGCTGATTTTTTGGGGCCTGGGCGAGGACAGGGACCGCCTTTGGTGGTTAATCAATGACCTCACCTCCAATTTGTGAATCGCTAATCTCTTTATACACGCTGCAGCTCAGCAACAAATCCTCGTGGGTGCCGCTGCCGATAATGTGGCCTTGGTCTAATACCAAAATATGGTCAGCACTCATAATGGAGCTGATGCGCTGTGCAATAATGATTTTGGTGGTCTGTTGCATTTCCGCCAGGCCGGCGCGTAACGCCGCGTCGGTCTTATAATCCAGCGCGCTGGATGCATCGTCTAAGATCAGTATTTCGGGCTCGCCGGCAAGGGCGCGGGCAATATACAGCCGTTGCTTTTGGCCGCCGCTTAAATCCGCCCCCTTAATCGAGAGCTTGTGCGCTTTGCCGCCCTTTTCGGCCACAAAATCGGTGGCGCGAGCGGTGTGCAGAGCCTTGTCAATTTGTTCTTCGGTCAACCTGCGGCCAAAGGCCACGTTCTCGGCAATGCTGTCGGCAAATAAAAAGTCCTTCTGCAGCACAATACCGAATTTGCTATGTAGTTCTTCGGTGGGTATGCTGCAAATGTCCCGCCCGTCAATGCAAATGTTGCCCTCAGTGGGGTCGTAGAATTTAAAAAGCAGCTTTGCCAGCGTGGTTTTGCCGCTGCCGGTGGCGCCGATTACACCCAAAGTCTGCCCCCGTTGTAAGGCGAAAGAAATATGACTTAAGGTATCTGTCTTGCCGTTGTAAGAGAAGGAAACGTCGTTAAAGGCAACGTGGGGCGCACCCGCCACAGCAGGGGCGGGGGGCAAAATGCGGTCGCCGTTTTGGCAGTCGATTACCTCGGCCACACGGTTGGCAGAGGCGGTGGCCTTAGAGTACACGGTAAATACGCGGTTGATAACGGTAACGGCGTTTAAAATAATGGTAAAATAGTTCATAAACGCCATAATTTCACCGGCTTGGCTCAAACCGGCGTTTACCCGTATTGCGCCTAAAAACAGCACGATGCAAAGCCCCAAATTCAAAAAGATTTGCATTGCAGGGCCGGTAACGGCCATGGTTTTGCCCGAGCGTTGCTCGTAAGACATCAGCTCGTTGTTTACGCCTTCAAAGCGTTGGTATTCGTGTTGCGCTTTAGAAAGGGCCTTAATAATGCGTATGCCCTGAATATTCTCACGCACTACCCGCACAACGCCGTCGTAGGCCTCTTGCAGCCTGGTATACAGCTTTAAGCCCTTGCGGGACACCTTGTACACCACAAAAAATGCCAAGGGTAAAATGGCCAGCAGCACCAGCGCCAGCACATGGTCTAAAGCAAAGGTCATAATTACGCCGCCCACCAATAAAATCGGGGCGCGTATGCCAATGCGCTGCATAAACCCAATCATCCGCTGAATATGCAGCGTATCGCTGGTTAAGCGGGACTCTAACGACGAAACCGAGAATCGGTCAATATTTTTGGTAGAAAGATACATAATCTTTACAAATAAGTCGTGCCGAATCACCCGGGTGGCATCCTTGGCCACCTTTGAGGCCATACGGTTGGCAATAATGTTGCCGGCTACCGCCAAAATAGCGCAAACAATCATCAAAAGGCCCCAAAAAATAACCGCCCGTAGGTCTTTTTGCGGAACGATTTCGTCAATAATATGGGCTAAAATCATAGGCAAAAACAAATCCATTATGGTGCCTGTGAATTTTATGATCAGTCCAAAAAACATCCGCAAATAAAAAGGGCGCAGATATCTGAAAATAAATTTCATCCTCTGCACCTCTTTTCATTAAAATATTCTGTTTTTATTTTACCACTTTTTAAAAACGCGGTCAATCCTTTTTTGGATTATTTTGCCTGCAAATGCGCCTGCAAAATCTCTATGGCCTCTATATAGCCGTCAAACCCCTTGCCGCAAACCGTTTGCAGGCAGGCAGGGCTAACGTAGGAGTGTTGGCGAAAGGCCTCGCGGGTGCGAATGTCTGACAAATGCACCTCAACCGTGGGCAGGGCCACCGCCTTCAGTGCGTCTAAAATAGCCACGCTGGTGTGGGTGTAGGCGGCAGGGTTAATTACAATGCCGTCAAATTTGCCGTAGGCGGCCTGAATTTCATCTACCAAAACCCCTTCGTGGTTCGACTGAAACACCTTGCATTCTATGCCTTTTTGGGCGCAGGTCTGCTCTATTAGCTGCACCAAGGCAGCATAAGATTGCTTGCCGTAAATGTCGGGCTCGCGCAGACCTAACATATTTAAATTGGGGCCGTTTAAAATCAAAAGCTTCATTTCAGTACCTCCAGAATTTGCTGCACCACCTGCTCTATGGGGGCATTGGCGTCTATTTCGTGGTCGCACAGCGCCCTGTAAATGGGCAAACGCGCGTTATATAATTGCTGCACCGCCGCCGCGTCCTTAGACAGCGGCCGCCCCTCGGTGGCCAACAGATGGGTGTTGCGGTTTAAAAAGAAGATTACCCCGTTTTGCCGCAGCGCCGCGCGATTTTCTTCTTTTAAAACGGCGCCGCCGCCGGTGGCCAGCACAATGCCGTTTCGGCGGCCGACGTCGGTCACAACAGCCGATTCTATTTTACGGAATTCGGCCTCGCCCTGCGTTTCAAAAATTTCGGGAATACTTTTGCCGCTGCGGGCGATAATTTCATCGTCGGTGTCTATCAGCCTTTGTCCCAGTGCTTTGGCAATGGCTGCGCCAACGGTAGATTTACCGCTGCCGGGCATACCTATGAGCACCACGCTTTGCAACGCTTTTTGCGTGGCGGCAATACAGCGGGCAATGTGGGTGTCGGTGCGGGGCTGACCCAAAAACAGCTCGCAGCCTCGCTTGGCTTGGGCGGCCAGCATCATCAGGCCGTTCGCGCAGGGGATACCCAACCCCTCCGCCTGCTGCAAAAGCGCCGTGCGCAGGGGGTTGTAAATTAAATCCCCCACAAAGGTCAATTTTTCAAAAAGACTTAAATCTACAGGGCTAACCCCGTTGTGCGGGTACATCCCCACCGGTGTAGCGTTGATTAAAATATCCGTATCCTTGTGTAAGTGCAGGTTTTGATAATTGTTTTCGCCCGAGCGGGATACGGTAATCACCTGCGCCGCGCCTTGGTCCTCTAACACCGCCCGTACCGCCAAAGAGGCACCGCCGCTGCCCAAAACCAGCGCTTTTTTGCCTTTTATGGCCACCTTGTGATGCTGCAGCGTGTATAAAAAGCCGTAGTAATCGGTATTTTCGCCGTAAAGGCTACCGTCGGGCTGCTTGAGCAGGGTATTCACGCTGCCCACCCGTTCCACCGCGTGAGAAACCTTGGCGCAGTAGGGCATAACCGCCTTTTTGTAGGGAATGGTTACGTTCAGTGCATCAAAATCCCGCTTTTCCATAAAGGCGGGCAAATCCTCGGGGGCCACCTCGTACATCGGGTAGGGGTAATCCCCCAGCTCGGCGTGGATTTGCGTGGACATACTATGCCCTAAATGCTCCCCCAACAAACCAAAGCTGCCCATTTATATAACCTCCAAATAACTGCCCAAATACTTAAATTCCTCCGACTGCCCCTCTAACTCGCAGATCAACTGTGCCAGCTTGGGGGAGTATACCGAGGCGTCAATATCAAAATAAAACATAAATTCAAAGTCGCGGCCGGGGATAGGACGGCTCTCTAACTTGGTAAGGTTAATGCCCAGGGTAAAGAACTGCGACAGCACGCTGTACAGCGAGCCTGGGCGGTGGGGCACCACCATCATTAAGCTGGTGCGGTCGGCGCCGGGATAAATCTCCGGCTTTTTAGAGATGCAAATAAACCGCGTGTAGTTGTGGGCGTTGTTTACCGATTCACTCAGCACGTTCAGCCCGTAAAGCGCCGCGCATTGCCGTGCCGAAAGGGCAGCAACGTCATCACGGTCCGACTCGGCCACCATTTTGGCGGCAACGGCGGTGTTCTCGCAGGGGGTAACCTTTACACCCTTTAAGCCCGATAAAAACTCGTCGCATTGGTTAATGGCCTGCTCGTGAGAGAAAATTTCCTTTATATTCTCCAACTTAACCCCCGGCTTGGCCAACAAGGTGTGCGACACGTGCACCCGCGCGCTTTTTACAATGTAAAAGTCGCGGCTGCGCATTAAATCATATACCTTGCTTACCGAGCCTGCGGTGCTGTTCTCTAAGGGCAAAACGCCGTATTGGCACAAGCCCTTTTCTACCGCCGAAAATACGCTCTCAAAGCTGTTGAAATACATAATATTGGGAGTGGCAAATAATTTCTCGGCCGCAATCTGCGAGTAAGCGCCCTCTACCCCTTGGCAAGCAATTACCGCCTGCTCGGGGAACATTTTGGGCGTACTTTCCAACGCGGTTTGAATGGCCTGCTCTAACTTAGAGGGGGGCGAGGTGATTTTGTGCTGATACGAACGGCTCAGCCCCATCAGCATCGAGAATAAAACCCGCGTGTAGTCTTTGTAGTCTTCGGGGGCCAAATCACAAACGTGGTTTAAAACCTCACGCTCCCGCTGGGTGTTCAGCACCGGCGCGTTCGCCTCCTTTTTGCGGGCGGCAATCTCGGCGGCAATGTCCATACGCTTGGCAAACAACTCTACAATCTGCTGGTCGGTGTCGTCAATTTGATTTCTTAAGTCTTTGAGTTCCATTGGTATATTCTCCTTTTACAGTAATTGGTCTGCCAATACAATGGCGGCGGCGGCCTCTACCGCAACGGCGGCACGGGGCACAATGCAAGGGTCGTGCCGACCCTGGATTTTCAGCTCGGTCATTTTATTTGTGGCCAAATCTACGCTTTGCTGCGGCTTAGAGATAGAGGGCGTAGGCTTAAAGGCCACTTTAAAGGTTAACGGCATACCCGAGGTTATACCGCCCAAAATACCGCCGTGGCGGTTGGTTAGGGTTTGAACGGCGCCGTCCCCGGCAACGTAAAAGGGGTCGTTGGCCGCCGAGCCACGTAGTGCGGCGTATTCAAAGCCGGCGCCAAAGCTAATGCCCTTGGCGGCAGGTATGGCAAAAATCACCTGCGAGAGTCGGCTTTCTAAGCTGTCAAAAAAGGTGTCGCCCACACCTGCGGGCAAACCAACGGCGGCACATTCTACCACACCGCCCACCGAGTCTCCCTCGGCCTTGGCCTGCAAAACCGTATCTATCATCGCCTGACCCAAAGCATCGTCTACGGTGGCAAAGGGCTTGGTTTTTAGGGCGTTTAGGGTTTGCGCGTCTATGGCAACGGGGTTAAACTCCGCCTCGGCAACCCGACCAATAGAGAGTATATGGCTGCCTACGGTTACACCCTTTGTCGCTAAAATGCCGTTGCATATTGCTCCCGCAATACACAAGGGGGCGGTCATTCGGCCTGAGAATTGCCCACCGCCGGCGGCATCGTAGTCCTTGCCGAACTTTTGCATCGCCGCAAAATCCGCGTGGGAGGGGCGGGGCACCGTAACCACGTTGTTATAGTCCTGCGAGCGGGTGTTGGTATTGCGAATAATGGCGCACAGCGGCGTACCGCAGGTCACGTTGCCCTTTAACCCCGAAATAAACTCTGGAACATCGGCCTCTTTACGGGGGGTAGACCAAGCGTTTCTCCCCGGGGCACGGCGGTCTAAAAAGGCCTGCACTGCCGCAAAATCAATCTCTAAGCCGGCGGGCAAGCCCTCTATTACCACACCGATGGCAGGCGCGTGGGATTGCCCGAATACCTCAATTTTTAATTTGCTTCCGTTATATTGGGACATTTTACCTATTTCCCCCTTAGTTAAAGCATATAATATCTGCACCCAATCGGGCAAATTCTGCCCAAAAATCGGGGTAGGATTTTTCTACCGCCTCGGCCTCGGTAACGGTAACCGAGCGGGTACATACTAAGGACGCCACGGCAGCGCTCATCGCAATGCGGTGGTCGTTGCAGCTGCTGACGGTGCCGCCGCAAAGCTTTTCTTTGCCGCAAATCACCAACCCGTCATCCAGCTGTGTAACCCGGGCGCCTAAGGCCGTTAAAAGGTCGGTCACGGTCTGCAACCGGTCACTTTCTTTTATGCGCAGGCGCGCCGCGCCGGTTATGTGGGTCACACCCTTGGCTACCGATGCCAAAACCGCCAGAATCGGCACCAAATCGGGTATATCGGTGGCGTCAATATCGCAGCCCTGCAAGGACGCAGGCTTTACGGTAACGTAGTCGTCGCCTATAGTAACGTAGGCGCCAAACCTTTGCAAAAGCGGCACGATTTCCTTGTCCCCTTGAGCCGAGTTCATATATACGTTTTTACAGCAAATCCCGCCCGAGAGCGCTCCCGCCACCAGCCAAAAGGCGGCGTTCGACCAGTCACCCTCGCAGTTTATCTCTTTGGGGGAGGTGTATTCTGCCGCGGCTGGCAGGGTAAAGCAGCCCGTATTTGACGTATCAACCTTCACCCCAAACCGTTCCAGCACGGCGGCGGTCAGCTTTATGTAGGGCAATGATTCGGTCTTGCCCGTAAGGGTAACGGCGCAGCCCTCTTTTAGCAGGGGCGCCGCCAATAGTAAACCACTTACAAATTGTGAGCTTAAATTCCCGGGCAGGGTAAATTCGCCCCCCGTAAGCTGCCCTGCAAGGGTTACCGGCAAATGCTCGGCCGAATAACCGCACCCGTGGCTTTGCAGTTGGGTAAGCAAAGGTAAAATGGGCCGCTGAGGCAATCGCCCCGTGCCCGTAAAGGTGCTGCCGCCCCCCAAGGCTGCTGCAACGGGTATTAAAAACCGTAGCGTGGAGCCGCTTTCTCGGCAGGGCAAAACTGCATTTGGGGTAGGGGATTGTATCGGCGTTACCTTGGCGGTGGAGCCGTCAAGCTCTATTTTTGCCCCCAAGGCCTGCAAGCAGTCGGCCGTAGCGTCGGTGTCGGCGCAGCGGGTGACGTTATGTATAACCGTAGGGGTTTTGCATAGCGCCGCGGCAACGTACTGCCGATGCAGTACCGATTTTGATGCCGGTGCGCTCACCTGACCCTGCAAAACCGAGGGCCTGATATGCATTTTCATATAAACTCCTTATAACCCTGCTTTTATTATTTTCAGTACGTCGGCCGAGGCGGTAGGCACAATGGTGCACTTGCCCAATACCGTTGGTACAATCAGCTGTACACCGTCGGCGGTGCTTTTTTTGTCGTGCAGGGTAATTTTATGCAGCTGCTCGGCGGAGTAATTGCAGCCGTCGGGCAGGCTGTATTTTTTTAACAAACGCAGTAGCGTGTCGGGTACCTCTCGGTCGCATAGCCCCAAAGCGGCGCAACCGCGGCTGACAATAGCCATACCCATTGCCACCGCGCTGCCGTGAGGTATGGTATATTCACTGGCTGCCTCTATGGCGTGGCCTACCGTGTGGCCAAAGTTCAGCAGTTGACGTATAGAGGTATCAAAGGTGTCCTGCTCTACAATGTCGGCCTTAATTTGCACGCAACGGGCCAAAATCTGCTCTAAGCAGCTTAAAATATCGCCCTTTAGGGTCTCAATCAGCGCGCGGTCAACAATCATACCGTATTTTATAACCTCTGCCATACCGTCGGAAAAAATTTCGCCCGGTAGGGTAACAAAGGTTTGGTAATCGCAAATAACGGCACGGGGCTGGTAAAAACTCCCTACCAGGTTCTTTCCTGCCGGCAGGTCAATGGCGGTTTTACCGCCCACCGAAGAATCGCAGGCCGCCAAAACGGTGGTGGGTAGCTGCACAAAGGCAATGCCCCGCAGATAAATTGATGCGGCAAAGCCGGTTAAATCCCCCACAACGCCGCCGCCCAAGGCAAACATACAGTCGGCTCGATTGATATGGCACTGCGCCATAAAATCCAATAACCGAAACAGCTCGCCCTGACTTTTTGAGGGCTCCCCGTGGGGAATAACAAATTTATACACCACAAACCCGACAGACTCTAAAGCAGCGGTTACCACAGGGGCGTATAACGGGTCTACGTTATCGTCGGTAACCAGTACCGCCTTGCCCCTTTTTAAATCCTTAGGCAAAAACTCCGCCAAACGGGGAAGTATACCCTTACCGATATAAACGTTATAGGGCTTGTTGGTTTTTACGTTTACGGTTTGCATTGCAGATCAATGGCCTCCTTCCGCTGACTGCCGTCTCGCAGCAGCGCCCGCAAGGTATCTATGTCTTCGCCGTCAATGGCGGCTTTGTATTCGCTTAGGGCGTTGATAATACAACCCAGCTCGTTTGAGATATTCTCTTTATTCTCTAAAAACAGCTGCGCCCACATATTGTCGTTGAGCTTGGCAACACGGGTTAAGTCTTTATAGCTGCCGGCCGAAAACCCCTTGTGATAGGCTGCCTGCGGGCTTTTCATATAAGCGTTGGACACAATATGCGCCAGCTGAGAGGTAAAGGCGATAATGCGGTCGTGCTCGGCGGCGTTGGTAATGGTTACGTGGGCAAAACCCACTTGGCATAACACCTTTTTTACCCGTTCCAAGGTCTCCATCGCCTCGCCCGAGCGGGGCACCAAAATCATATAGGCGTTTTTAAACATCGACTCTTTGGTGTATTTAAAGCCCGAGTATTGCAGGCCCGCCATGGGGTGGCCGCCAATAAAGGTAAAGCCGTATTGCTCGGCCAAGGCAAAGCCGCACCTACAGATGCTCTTTTTTACGCCGCCGCAGTCAATGACTACACAGCCTTGGCTGATGTGGGGCGCCATTTGGGTCAAATATTCCACAATGGCGGCAGGGTATAGGGCCAAAAACAAATAGTCGCACCCGCCAATGTTTTCGGCAGACAGTTCACCGTCTATGGCTCCCACGAGGGTGGCAAAGCGTTGGGTAGCTTCGTCTCTGTCGTACCCGTAAACCACGCTGTCGGTCTCATATTTAAAGGCCTTGGCCAAAGAGCCGCCGATTAAGCCTAAACCAACTACACCCACCGTCATCTTTCAACAACCTCCAAAATGTGGCGTACGCGGTTGGCCACGTCGTCAAATTGCTCGGGGGTTAAGGACTGCGCTCCGTCGCATAAAGCGTGGGCAGGGTCGTTGTGTACCTCAATCATCAAACCGTCGGCACCGGCCGCCGCAGCCGCCAAGGCCATGGGCTTAACCAGGCGCGACACACCCGAGGCGTGGCTGGGGTCTACTACAATAGGTAAATGTGTTAAGCCCCGCAGCATAGGAATGGCCTGTAAATCTAAGGTGTTGCGGGTGTAGGTCTCAAAGGTACGAATACCGCGCTCGCACAAAATTACCTGCTCGTTACCGCCGGCCATAATGTACTCGGCGCTCATAAGCAGCTCTTTTAAATTGTTGGCCAAGCCCCGTTTTAATAAAATGGGCTTGCGAGTATGCCCTAACTCTTTTAACAGCTCAAAGTTTTGCATATTGCGGGCGCCTACCTGAATCAAATCCACGTCCTCAAACAAGGGCAGGTGCTTGGGACTCATAATTTCGGTAACAATGGGCATACCCGTAATGGCCTTAGCCTCTTTTAACAGCTCAATACCGTCGGCCTCTAAGCCCTGAAAGTCATAGGGCGAGGTGCGGGGCTTAAAGGCACCGCCGCGTAGCATTGCCGCGCCCGAGGCCTTAACGCTTTGGGCAATCCCCGTCAGCTGCTCGCGGCTCTCTACCGAGCAGGGGCCGGCAATCATAGCAAAATGGCCGCCGCCAATTTTCACACCGCCCACGTCTACAACGGTATCCTCGGGGTGGAACTTGCGGTTGGCGCTTTTAAAGGGCTCGCTGATGCGCTTTACCGTTTCTATAATATCTAAACCCTCTAACAGGTCAATGTCTACCTTGCTGGTGTCGCCAATCAGGCCCAAAACGGTTTGGTACTCACCCTTAGAAATATGTACGTCAATATTCTGGGATTTTAACCAGTTAATTAGGTTCTCAATTTGATTTTGCGGTGTGTTGTTTTTAATTACGGCAATCATTTCTTTTTCCTCCATAAAAAAAGTTCCGCAGCTAATTACTGCGGAACCAAAATTCATCGGTTTATACTAAAACATACAAACATTTTAGTTGCAGCAAAAAGCACTCTTACTATTGTTCTTAAAAAAGAAAAAGTAAAAGTAAGCATAAAAGTATTCAGCTGCAAAGCTCAAATGTTTCATACTTTAATACACCAAATCGCTAAAGTTTTTGAAATTATAACACAGCCATAAACCGTTGTCAATACCTATTTAATAAAAATATATAAAAATTTTTTCAAAAAAAGCAAAAAAACACTTGCCAATTGCAGGGGAGTGTGTTATAATCATACGGCTAAAAGTGTGCCATACTTTTAGTAAAAAAAATTCACACGTACCGCGATTGACGGCTCGGTGCCGCTTTTGCCGACGGAGCTCCGCCAAACTGACCGGTACGGAGGTATGAACCGATAGGAGGAAAAACAATGGCAGTCGTATCTATGAAACAGCT
>CAZUJI010000026.1:740-10714 GCA_964620235.1 uncultured Eubacteriales bacterium | reverse complement strand
TATAACCGACGGCTTGGTAGAAAGCTTTAAGGCCTGCTCGCCTGCCAATAAATCGGTAATAATTTGCTGCAACATTATTTTAATCTGCGACGGGTCGGACACGTTTTGGGTTTTGACCTGCTGGCGCAATTGGTCACATATATGGGCGGCGGTAACGGTACCAATGTCGCTCATAATTAGGATTTCTTCCAATTCCTCAAACAAGTCCTCGTCAATTTTGCGAAAATTGCTGACCACGTCGTTTACGGCGTTTAAAAAAGAGTCACGCGTCTTTTTTAATCCGCTGCTTAGTTTACTGAAAAAGCCCATTTTTATCTCCTGTTTATCTGGCGTTGTCTAAGTTTAAGGTTTTAACCAACTCTTCTACGTTCAGCTGTAACAGCTTAGAAACACCCTTTTCCTGCATGGTTACACCGTAAAGCATATCGGCCGTTTCCATTGTGCCGCGGCGGTGGGTAACGCATACAAACTGGGTAGAAAGGTTGGATTTTTTCATATACTGGGCAAAGCGCTCAACGTTGATATCGTCTAAGGCGGTGTCTACCTCGTCTAAGAAGCAGAAGGGCGGCGCATTTACCCGCATAATGGAGAAATAAATACAAATGGCAATGAGCGCCTTTTCGCCACCCGACAGACCGTCGAGGCTGGGCACGTTTTTGCCCGGAAGCTTGGCATCGATATCAATGCCGCTTTCTAACACGTTGTCAGGGTCGGTAAGCACCAATTTTGCAGTGCCGCCGCCAAACAGCTCGGTAAAGGTTTGCGAGAAGTGGCTGTTGATTTTTTCAAAACCCTCTACGAACAGCTCCTTCATTTTTCCGGTTAACTGGTCAATTAAGCGGTTAAGCTCCTCTCTTGCGCTGTTGACGTCGGCCAACTGCGCCGACAAGAACTCGTAACGCTCCGAAACCTCTTTATACTCCTCTATAGCGGCCACGTTTACGTTGCCCAAGCCACGGATTTTGCCCTTAATTTCGCCCAAGGCGCGCTTGGCCTCGGCAGGATTCTCAATCTGCACGCCCAAGGCCTCGGCATCGCTGCGGGTCATTTCGTACTCGTCGTACAAACGCTTAATAATATCGTCGTACTCGTGGAGCATGGTTTCTTTACGCTCTTTTAAGCGCTCTACCTCACCGGATACGCGCTCACGCTCTAACGTCTTTTCGCGCTCGGTGCGGCGCATTTCCTGCGCCTGCTTATCGGAAGAATCCCGCTGGTTGCGGATATCCTCCATGGTTTGCTCTAACACCGTCTTTTTGCGTCGGGCGGCCTCCATTTCCTCCTGCAGGGCGGTAATTTGCTGATTTAACTCACTGTTTTTAGCCTGAAGCTCTGCAATTTGACCGCGGTACTCCTCAGTTTTTTGCAAACGGTCTTGCGTTGCGTTGGCCATTTGAGCAACCGACGCCTCTACGGCTTGTATGTCCTTCTCGGCCTCTACGATTTGCAAACGAAGGTCGGTTAACTGTGCCGACAATTCTTCGCGGCGGCCGGTGGCGCTGTCGCGCCCGCCGGACATAGTTTCAATCTCGGTCTGCTTTTGGGATTTTTGCTTTGCAATACGCTCAATCTCAGCGGTTGCCTCTGCAATTTGGGCGGTTAAATCTGCCTTGCGGGCTTCGATATCCCCTTGCTCGGCCTGCATATCTTCCATTTCGGCACGGTAGGTGTTGCACAGCTCCCCTACCCGCTTAAGCTCGCCCAGCAAACGGATTTTATCCTCGTTGGCGGTGGTATTTTCAGACTGCAGGGCCAAAATCTCGGCGTCTAAAGAAGCCAGTTGCTCTTGGTCTTGCTGCAAAAGCAATAATTTGCGTTGCAGCTTTTCTTCTAATGCGGCGGCCTCTTTTTCTAATTTTTCGATATCGCCGGCACGGCTGAGTAGGCCGGAATGCTTGCCCAGAGAGCCACCCGTGAAGGAACCGCCGGCGTTTACCACCTGACCGTCTAACGACACGACCTTAAAGCGGTAGCCGTATTTACAGGCTATGGTGGCGGCAGCGTCAATATCCTCCGCCAAAACGGTATTACCAAGTAACGAGCTGATAATATCGGCATATTTCGCGTCGGCCTGCACTACCTCGGCGGCTACGCCTACAAAGCCGTATTGATCCTCTAACCCCTTCTCTTCAAACCTGCGGGGACGAACCGAGTTTAAAGGTAAGAAGGTGGCGCGGCCTAAATTGCCGCTTTTTAACATTTGAATGGCGCGCTTGGCATCGCCGTCGGTATCTACCACTATGTGCTGTGTTGCGGCGCCCAAGGCTACCTCTACGGCGGTGGCATACTCTTTAGAAACGCTGATAATACGGGTTACGGGGCCGTGTATGCCCTTTAGCACACCGCTTTCGGCCTGCTTCATAACCGCTTTAACCGAGTGACCAAAGCCCTCTAAGCTGCGTTCTAAATCTTCTAAAATGCGGGCGCGGCGCTTCTTTTCTTCAATATCTAAGCGAGCGTTATCGCACTCTTGCTTTTGCTTTTCGTAGCCCTCGGCGCGGGTGTTGCGCTTGAGGGTATACCCTTGCAGGGCGTTTTCGTTGGATTTGATTGTATCCTCTAACGCATCTAAATCGGCGTTCAGCTCGTCCAGTTCTTTTGTAGCCTGCTCTAACTGAGCCTTGCGCTCCTCGGCCAGGCGCACAACCGTATCCCGTCGGGTAGCAATTTCGGCCAACGAGGACTCGGCAGTAACCATTTTTACCCGTTGCTCCGACTCGGCAGCCGACAACAGGTTAAGCAGTTTGGTAAATTCTTCGATTTGGCGAGAAATATTCTCGCTTTGGCTGAGCAGACCGGTCAGTTCCTCAGACACGGCTTGTACCTGCTCCTTTTTCTCGGCCAGCAGGGCCTCTTTTTCGGCAATTTGCTGCTTGCGCTGCTCTAACTCCCGGGCGGCTCGGGCCTCGGATTGGTCTAATAAGGCAATATCGCCCTCAATGCGGGCAACCGACTCGTTATTAAATTGCAGAGAGTTTTGTAAAACGGCAATTTCGCCCTCTTTGCGCACGGCAGCCTCTTCCAGCTCACCGGTTTCGCGATGAATTTCATCCATTTGGGCGGTTAACAGGTTAAAGGACTCGGAGCCGCTTTCAATCTGCTCTTCTAACTCTGCCAAGGCCTTGGCAATTTCTTCATACTGTGCCTGAGCAATGGTAATTTTATTTTCTTGCGCACGCAAAGCATCGTTAGAACGATCTAACATATGCAGCCAAAGGCCAATCTCCAAAGACTTTTTCTCTTCGGCCAACTTTAAAAACTTCTCGGCCTTTTTACTTTGCTCAGCCAAGGGGCCAACGCGACCCTCTAACTCGCTTAAAATGTCTTTTAAGCGCAGCAAATTATCGTCGGCCAAGGCCAAACGGCGTTGCGCTTCTATCTTACGGTAGCGGTAGCGAGAAATACCCGAGGCCTCTTCAAAAATATCGCGGCGCTCGTTGGATTTACTGCTGACGATGGAATCGATTTTGCCCTGCCCGATCATAGAATAACCGTCACGGCCAAGGCCGGTATCCATAAACAGCTCGTGCACGTCCTTTAAGCGCACAACCGCCTTGTTGATTTGATACTCACTCTCGTGAGAGCGGTAATACCGACGGGTAATGGCAACGGTGTCTTGGTCGAAATTTAAGGTGCGGTCGGAGTTATCGATCGTTAAGGTAACCTCGGCAAAGCCGTGGGGACGGCGAGCCGCCGTACCGCTGAAGATAACGTCCTCCATTGCCTGACCGCGCAGGGATTTGGTAGATTGCTCGCCCAATACCCAACGCACAGCATCGGTAATGTTACTTTTACCACTACCGTTTGGGCCCACAACGGCGGTAACACCGGGGCCAAACTGCAGTACCGTTTTGTCGGCAAAGGATTTAAAGCCTTGTATTTCAATAGATTTTAACAGCATATATGTAACCTCACATCTTTTCTGCTGATATCTCGTACAAATTTAAAAGCGGATCACCGCTAACTTTACAATTATACCCCAAGTTGGCCAAAATTTCAATATTCTCTCTTTTTTGGCCCACCATTTTTGAAATGGCGCTTGGGTGCACCTTTAAGGTGTAGCTGCCCGGTTGGTTGAGGCATTGTTTTGCTTGCCGTAAATACAGGCGACTCTCGCACAGCTCGCGAAAAGCGGGGTGCCAAGGCCCGGCAACGTAGTCTTCTTGCGTTAGGGTGTGCAGCCCTAAGCGAATAACGGGAATATTTGCGGCGGTAAACAGCTGCAGTAACCCACTGCAGATTTCGGTGGCTTGTTGTAGGCTTTGCGGTACGTATTGCCCCTGCAAATAGAGCTTTTCTAAATGGGTTTGCTTTAACACCACGGTGGGATAAATGCGCACACAATCGGGCTTAAAAGCCACCAACGCCTTGGCGGTTTTTAAGTCAGCCTCGGGGGTGCTTAAATATAGCCCCGTCATCATTTGCAGGCCACTTTCAAAGCCATACTGCTGCAGCAATTCTACCGCTTTAGCCGTATCTGCCGCGGTATGCCCGCGACCGTTGGCCGCTAAAACGGCATCGTCCATACTTTGCACACCCAGCTCAACCGTTTGTACGCCGTAGGATTTTAGCGTTTGCAATATTTCGGGAGAAATGGCATCCGGCCGGGTAGAAACCCGAATGCCGCACACCTGCCCTGCCGCCACGTATTTATAAGCCGCTTGCAGCAGGCTTTGCATATAGCCTGGCTCTATAGCGGTAAAGCTACCGCCAAAAAAGGCAATTTGCGTGGTTTTTGGGTTATACCCCGGGGTTTGTACAGCGACCCGCACCGCCTGCTCCACGCTTTGCGCGGTGGGTAACTCGGTTTGCCCCGTAATGCTGTTTTGGTTACAAAAACTGCACCGATAAGGGCAACCCATGTGGGGTACAAAAATAGAAATATTGGCGTGCCGGCTCATACCGGCTGCCCCATAAGCTCTAAGGCCTGCTTGGCCGCCAGCTGCTCGGCGCTTTTTTTGCTGCGCCCTACGCCAACGCCCAGCACGTTAGAATTTAAACGCACCTCTACCTGAAAGCGCTTGTCGTGGTCGGGGCCCTCTTCGGACACCACCGCGTAGCTCAGCTGCTCCTCGGGATTACGTTGAATAATTTCTTGCAAAACGGTTTTGTAATCGTTAAATGCGTCTTTATGCTGCTCCAACTCGGGCCCGACAAACCGCAAAACGTGTTTTTTTGCCGGCGCAAAGCCACCGTCTAAATACATTGCGGCCAAAACCGCCTCAAAGGCATCGGCCAAAATGGAGGGGCGCTCTTGCCCGTGGTTATTTTTTTCGCCCTTACCCAACAGCAAATAATCGCCCAAGCCTATCTGCCTTGCAAATTTGCAAAGGGATTTTTCGCAAACCAGCGCGGCACGAATACGGGTCAGCTCCCCCTCGGGGCAATCTGCCAAATGGGTAAACAGGTACTCGGCCACAATGACCGACAGCACCGAGTCGCCCAAAAACTCTAACCGCTCGTTATATTTTACCGGCGTTTTTTGCTCGTTGGCATAAGAGGAATGGGTCAGTGCCGTGCGCAATAGTGACGGGTCTTTAAAGCTATACCCTAACGCTTGCTCCAAGGCTTTCATTTTATGCTTCCTCTTCCTTTTGGTTATTCATAGCGGCAATGCCCTCGGTAATTTCTTCAATTACGTTGTTTTTACAAAAATCCATTGCCTGACGAACGGCATTTTTAATGGCCTCGGCGTTAGAGCTGCCGTGGGCCTTGATTACCGGCTTTTGGGTGCCCAGCAGGGGCGCGCCGCCAACCTCGGTATAATCGGCCTTGGATTTTAAGGCCGTTAGGCCGGACTTAACCATAAGCGCCGCCAGTTTGGTTTTTATGTTCTTTTTAAACACTTTTTTGACCATAGACATCATACCCATAGCCACACCCTCGTACAGCTTAAGGGCCACGTTGCCCGTAAAGCCGTCGGCCACCACAACGTCGCAAACGCTCTTGGGTAAATCTCTGGCCTCTACATTGCCTACAAAGTTGATGGGGGCCTGCTTTAACAGCTTATAGGCCTCTAACCGCAGGGCATCGCCCTTGGTATCTTCGGTGCCGATATTTAAAAGGCCCACGGTAGGATTCTCAATTTTTAATACCTTTTGGGCGTACACCGAGGACATAATACCAAATTGCAGCAGCATTTCGGGGCGGCACTCGGCATTGGCGCCGATATCCATTAAAAAGAAATGCCCCGACTCGGTGGGAATATGGCTGCCTAAAGCGGTGCGCTTAATGCCCTTAATGCGCTTTAAAATAAAGGTACCCGCCACAACAATGGCGCCGGTGCTGCCTGCCGAAAGCACGGCATCGCCCTTACCTTGGGCAACCAAATCAAAGGCTGCGCCCAAAGAAGTGCCCCGCTTGGCTTTTAAAACCTCGGCAGGCTCGTCGTGCATATCGAACACGGTATCAGTATGAAAAATATCTATGCCCTGCAAAGAAACACCGTTCTCTGCGGCGCATTTTTGAATAATCTTCTCATCGCCGGTGAGGGTAATTTCTACCCCGTACTCTTTTACGGCCATTTCTGCGCCCTGCAGAACGGCTAAGGGGGCGTTATCGCCGCCAAAAGCGTCTATTACGATTCGCATAGTTCTACCTCCGATTGTTGATTGTACCAAGCGAGCGCCCGCTCTGCCAAGGCGGCGTATCGGGCACGCTTGTCCCGTATAGGGTCTTGCAAGGGTGGCAAAACGCCAAAGTTTGCCCCCATAGGTTGAAAATCTGTAACGGCCGGGTTGCTGATATAGTGCATCAGCGCGCCTATCATTGTATACTCCGGCGGAATAAGACTTGGTTGTTGCTTTTCGGCTTTTACCGCGTTGATACCGGCCAGTAAGCCGGAGGCGGCCGACTCCGTATACCCCTCTACCCCCGACAGCTGCCCTGCAAAATAGATTTGGGGCTGCTGCCGCAGAGATGCATCTGCATTCAGCAATTTTGGGGAACGGATAAAGGAATTTCGGTGCATTACGCCATAGCGTAAAAACTCAGCATTCTCTAACCCTGGAATCATAGAAAACACCCGTTTTTGCTCGGGGAATTTCAGGTTGGTTTGAAAGCCCACCAAATTATACATATCCCCCGCGGCATTCTCGCGCCGCAGCTGCACCACTGCCCAAGGGCGGTGGCCGGTGGAGGGGTCGCGCAGGCCTACGGGCTTTAAGGGGCCAAAACGAATGGAATCTTGCCCGCGCTTGGCCAAAACCTCAATAGGCATACAGCCCTCGTACACCGTAAGGGGCTTGTCAAACTCTTTTAAAGGTGCGGTTTCTGCCTCGATTAACGCGGCGTGAAAGCGCTCGTATTCCTCTTTATTAAAGGGGCAATTGACGTAATCGTCACCGCCCTTGTCGTACCGGGCTGCAAAAAAAGCTTTTTGCATATTGATGCTGTCAGCCGATACGATAGGAGCCGCGGCGTCGTAAAAATTCAAATAATCTTCGCCACACAAAGCGGCAATTTCTTGGGCTAAGGGGCCATCGGTTAAGGGGCCGGTGGCTATAATTACCCTGCCCTGCGGGATATGGTCTACCCTACCCGTATGCAGGTGGATTTTGGGGTGAGATTGCACCGCATTGGTAACGTACTTTGAAAATTGCTCCCGATCTACCGCCAAGGCACCGCCCGCAGCCACGGCGCAGGTTTGAGCCGCCTGCATACACAGTGAGCCTAAACGGCGCATTTCTTCTTTAAGCAGGCCTGCGGCGCTGTCGATGCGCTGGGCCTTTAAAGAGTTAGAGCACACCAGCTCGGCAAATAAGGGGCTGCGATGGGCGGGAGAATGCTCCTGCGGCTTCATCTCATACAAATCCACGTCTATACCGTTTTGGGCAATTTTATAGGCCGCCTCGCACCCCGCAAGGCCGGCGCCAATTACCGAGATACTCATGCCTTGCCCCCGGTTTTTTTGGTGGTTTTGCCCTTAGTAGACCGCTTGCTTTGCACCTCGTAATCGCACCCCTCGGCCAAACAATGGATAATGCCGCCACGGGCTTTAAACAGCGTTTTGCCGCATTTGGGGCAGGTATCGGCCTTGGGTTCGTCCCAGGTCATAAAACCGCAGGTGGGGTTTTTCTCGCAGCCGTAATATTTATAACCGCGCTTAGATTTTTTTTGCAAAATCTTACCGCCGCACAAGGGACAAGCGCCTGTAGTTTCTTGCACAATGGGCTTGGTGTTTTTACACTCGGGATAGCCGGGGCAGGCCAAAAACTTGCCAAAACGGCCGGATTTGATAACCATTGTGCGGCCGCACAGGTCGCAAACCACGTCTGACTCTACGTCGGGCACTTTAACCTTTTGGCCGTCTAAAGAGGCCTCGGCCTTGGTGAGCAATTTAGAAAAATCATCGTAGAATTTTTGCATAGTTTGCACCCAAGAAAGCTCGCCTGCGGCAATACGGTCTAAGTCCGACTCCATACCGGCGGTAAACTTAACGTCTACGATTCTTTTGAAATGCTCGGTCATTAAGTCCGAAATGGTCTCGCCCAGCACGGTGGGTTTTAATTGCTTTTTCTCACGCTCGATGTACTCGCGCTGTTGAATGTTGCTGATAATAGGCGCATAGGTAGACGGACGGCCAATGCCGTTTTCGTCTAACGCTTTAATCAGCATCGGCTCGGTATACCGTGCGGGAGGCTGGGTAAAGTGCTGGTTAGGGTCTATGGATTTTAATTTGGGCGTATCGCCCACTTTTAAGGCGGGCAATGCGGCGCCGTCGGCTTCTTCTTCGTCCTTACCCTCTACATACAACGCGGTAAAGCCGTCAAAGCGTACCGAGAAGCCGTTGGCACGGAAGATATAGTCGCCGCCGGTAATGTCAGCCGTAACGGTATCTTGCACGCAGGCCGCCATTAAGCTGGCGATAAAACGCTCCCAAATCAGCTTATACAGCTTATATTGCTCGGCGGTTAAAGAGGCCTTGAGCATATCGGGGGTCATATGAATCATTGTAGGCCGAATGGCTTCGTGCGCGTCTTGCGCGCTGTTTTTGGTTTTAAAGTAGCGGGGTGTTTTGGGCAGATATGCCGCGCCGTACTGTTGGTTAATATAAGCGTTGGCAGCGGCGCGAGCCTCTTCAGAAATGCGCAACGAGTCGGTACGCATATAGGTAATTAAACCGGTAACACCTACCCCCGGCACATCCATACCCTCGTACAGCTTTTGGGCAATGTTCATTGTGCGCTGGCCGGTAAAGCCCAATTTACGCGAGGCCTCTTGCTGCAAGGTAGAGGTGGTAAAGGGCGGCGCCGGTTGACGGTTCCGCACACCTTTTTTTACGTTGGTTACCTGATAAGAGGCGCCGTTTAAAGCGTCTAAAATCGTCTGGGCATCGCCTTGGTTGGCAATGGTTTCAATTTTTTTGCCATCTTTGGTGGCGTATAGCTTTGCGGGGAAGGTTTTGGAATTGTGGGTGAATTTAGCGTCAATGCTCCAATACTCCTCGGGCACAAAGGCGCGAATTTCCTTCTCGCGGTCGACAATTAAGCGCAAGGCTACCGACTGCACACGGCCTGCCGAAAGGCCACGGCGCACCTTTTTCCACAAAAAGGGGCTAAGCTTATAACCCACCAAACGGTCGAGCACGCGGCGGGCTTGTTGGGCATCTACCAGGTCTTGGTCAATCTTACGGGGGGTTTGCATACCGGCGGTAATACCGGTTTTGGTAATCTCGTTAAAGGACACCCGATTGTCGGCGGTCATATCCAGGGCTAAAATTTGGGCCAAGTGCCAAGAAATAGCCTCACCCTCACGGTCCGGGTCGGTGGCGAGATAGACAAAATCACTCTCAGCCGCGGCGGCAGAAAGCTTTTTGATTAAATCCTTCTTATCGGCCATATTGATATACTTGGGTTTAAAATCGTGGTCGGTATCTATACCCAAGGTAGATTTTGGCAAATCACGAATATGGCCCATAGAGGCCATAACCTCATACTCGGGCCCTAAATACTTTTTAATTGCCTTTACTCTTG
>CAZUJI010000026.1:0-730 GCA_964620235.1 uncultured Eubacteriales bacterium | reverse complement strand
TTTCTTCTTCTCCTTTTTTCAATCTATACGTTCATAGCGGCCACCGGGCAATGCCGATACATAGCCGCCGATTTCTAACTCCATTAGGGCAGAGAGTAACTCTCCGCCAAACACGCCCGAGCGCTCTGCCAGAGCATCGGTGCTCATACTTTTTTGGGCAAAAGCAGCGTACACCTTACGGGCGGTGGGCGACACGTCCTCCCCTATTGGATGGCGTACAGCAGGCGCGGATACCTGTGGTGTGGATCTCTGCGGCAGCGGCTGCGCTTTTGGTGCTGCAGCTGCCGGCTTAGCCGCGTTGGGGTATAAAAAAGCTACGGTTTGGCGGAATTTTACGCTCATTTCGGCCGGCGTGATGGCCATAGCCTTTTGCGTATCTATCTTTTGCCCGAATTGCTCTCGGTATTCGTCAAAAATATCCTCTACGCGCAACAGGGTACGAGCGCCGTCTTGTATCAGCTGATTAGAGCCCTGACAATTTGGCTCGGCCAAGCTACCGGGTAAAACGAATACGTCCTTGCCTTGGTCGGCGGCGTGGCGGGCGGTAATCAGCGCGCCGCTGTGAACACCTGCCTCGATAACCACGGTGCCTAAGGACAAGGCTGAAATTAACCGATTGCGAATGGGAAAATTATATTTTTCCACCGGGGCATCGGGCGGAAACTCGGAAAGCAGACAACCGTTTTTACGCACCAACTCCCGCAGTGGAGCATTTTTACGTAAATACGCA
>CAZUJI010000025.1:0-10717 GCA_964620235.1 uncultured Eubacteriales bacterium | reverse complement strand
TTTTGACACCAATGCGTTCAATGGGGCAAACCAGCGAAAACCCTAGTGTTTATGCGGGTTTCAAGCGGTTTGCCCTATTATAACGCATTCCTCTATTCTACGGACAATTCCTGTTGCTTTTATATATACAAAAACTCCTTATCACATTTGGTAGGGGCGACGGTCCCCGACTTCCCGTAATTGCTTCTTTCCCCCTTACTTTTTACCTATTCCTTATTTTTTTGCACCCCAAATACGGCTGTCCCATATACTGGTAGTAGCATATATCGGGCAGGGGGTATACTATGCAAAAGCAACTGCCGTTGGGCGACTTAAAACCGGGGCAAACCGGGCAGATTCTTGCCTTGCATACCAAGGGCGCGATGCGCCGTCGGTTGCAGGATTTGGGCTTTTTGCCGGGGCAATGGGTCACAGCGTTACAAAACAGCCCCTTGGGGGCGCCCACGGCTTATTTAATACAGGGTGCGGTCATTGCGTTGCGTCGGGCCGATGCGGCGCAAATTACGGTGTGTAGGGGTGAGGAATATGGGTCTGACGTCGGCCGCCACCGGTAAAGGGGCGGTAGATAACGGTCTGAAGGTGCAAAAACGGCACCCAAGCGATTTGACGGTGGCCTTGGCGGGCAACCCCAACGTGGGCAAAAGCACCCTATTTAACGCCCTAACCGGCCTTAAGCAGCATACCGGCAACTGGGCGGGTAAAACGGTGGCGGTGGCTGCAGGCTACTGCAGCCAAAAAGGGCAGGGGTATGCACTGGTGGACCTGCCCGGCTGCTACTCCTTGGCCGCCCGCTCGGCCGAAGAGGCTGTAGCGCGGGATTATATCTGCTTTGCCCACCCCGATGCGGTTGTGGTGGTGTGCGACGCCACCTGCTTAGAGCGTAATTTGCCCTTGGTGCTGCAAATTTTAGAGGTCACGCCCCGGGTGGTGGTGTGCGTTAATTTATTAGACGAGGCTCGCCGTAAGGGCATACGGGTAGATCTGCCCCTATTGCAGGCGCGGTTGGGGGTGCCGGTGGTGGGCACCAAAGCGCGCAGCGGCAAGGGTCTGCAGGCCTTGCTGCAGGCGGTGGCACAGGTAGCGCAAAGCTGCCCCATTCCACCTATTACCGGTTATACCCCCAAGGTAGAGCAGGCGGTATCTAAATTAGAGCGGGCCATAGAGTACCAAGCCTTGGGTGGCTTGCCGACGCGGTGGGTGGCCCTGCGATTGTTAGAAAACGACCCCACCCTGGGGAAGAGTCTGCAAGCCTATTTGGGGCAAGACCTATGGGTCGAGCCGAGGGTGCAGCAGGTGCTGCAAGCGCAAGACACAAAAAGCCTGCAGGACGATTTGGCCGCCGCCCTCCTATGGCGGGCGCAGCAAATCTGCCACGGCGCGGTACACCGCACCAAAACGGGGGATACCGACCGCAAAATTGACCGTATTTTGCTGGGGAAATACACCGCCTTTCCCATAATGCTGCTACTGCTGTTGGGGCTGATTTGGTTGACCGTTATCGGCGCCAATTACCCCTCGGCTGTTTTAAGCGGCTGGTTTACCGCCGCCGAGGGTTGGCTGACCCGCCTATTAGATGCCGCCCCCATACCAGATTGGCTGTGGCAACCCATGGTGCAGGGAGTGTTTCGGGTGGTGGCTTGGGTGGTGGCGGTTATGCTGCCGCCTATGGCCATTTTCTTTCCGCTGTTTACGCTGTTAGAGGATTTGGGGTATCTGCCCCGTATTGCCTTTGCCACCGACCGCGTTTTTAGCCGTTGCAACGCCTGCGGCAAGCAATGCTTAACTATGTGTATGGGGTTGGGCTGCAACGCCGCAGGGGTGGTGGGCACCCGCATTATCGACTCCCCCCGAGAGCGGCTGCTGGCCATACTTACCAACGTGTTTGTGCCCTGCAACGGCCGATTTCCCACCTTAATTACCGTTTTTACATTGTTTTTATTGCCAACGGGAGCAGGGGGGAGCCTGCTTTCGGCCCTTGGGCTGGCAGGGGTGATTTTGTTAGGGGTTGGGGTCACTTTATTGGTATCTAAACTGCTGTCGGCTACGCTGCTGCGGGGTGTACCCTCCGCCTTTACCATAGAGCTGCCGCCTTATCGGCCGCCCCAGGTGGGTAGGGTGCTGGTGCGCTCGGTGCTTGACCGAACCCTGCACGTTTTGGGGCGCGCCGTTACCGTTGCTGCCCCAATGGGGCTGGTGCTTTGGCTGTTGGCCAACGTAACCGTAGGCGGGCAGAGTCTTTTGAGCCATAGCTCGGCCCTTTTAGACCCCGTAGGGCGGGCAATGGGCTTAGACGGCGTGCTGCTTTTGGCCTTTATTTTAGGGTTCCCTGCCAACGAGATTGTGTTGCCCATAGCCGTAATGGCCTACACCGCAGGGGGCAGCCTTGCGCAGGTAGATAACCTATTTGCCCTGCGGGAGATTTTAGTGCAAAACGGCTGGACTTGGGTCACCGCAGTAAATATGTTATTGTTTTCGCTTATGCATTGGCCCTGCTCTACTACCCTGCTGACGGTAAAAAAAGAAACGGGCAGCCTTCGCTGGACCGCCCTTGCTTTTTGGTTGCCCACGGTGGTGGGAACGTTGTTTTGCCTGAGCTTTACGCTTTTAACCAAAATTTTTGCATAAAAACAGCCGGTATGAAATCTCATACCGGCTGTTTTTGTTTTAATTTATTTTATAGTACATAGCAGATCAGCGGCGCCCAGTAGGCTCTCGCAATTAAATTCGTGGAATTTACCCTCGTTGCACAGCTCGGTCACCTGCGGGTCAATAGGTACCTGACCCAACAGCAGCAGACCCATTTCATCGGCCAACTCGCCGATTTTGCTTTGGCCGAAAATGTGCAGATGCTTGCCGCAATCGGGGCACAAGGCGTAGCTCATATTTTCTACCAAGCCCAAAACGGGGACCTTCATCATTTGCGCCATATTGCAGGCCTTTTTTACAATTAAAGATACCAAATCCTGCGGCGAGGTAACAATAATTACACCGTCTATCGGCAGAGATTGGTACACCGTAAGGGGTACGTCGCCGGTGCCGGGAGGCATATCAATAAACATATAGTCAATATCGCCCCAAATTACGTCGCCCCAGAACTGTTGAATGGCGCTGCCGAATACGGGGCCACGCCAAACTACGGGCTGCTCAGGGTCTTCAAGCAATAAATTTACCGACATAACCTTAATGCCGTTTTGGGTCTCGGCGGGCACGATATGCTCGCCCACCACGCGGGCGCGCTCTTGCAGGCCAAACATTTTGGGAATGCTCGGGCCGGTAAAGTCGGCGTCCATAATGGCGGTTTTATAGCCCTTTTGTTGCATTAGGTTGGCCATCATAGTGGTAACCAAGGATTTACCTACGCCGCCCTTGCCACTGGCTACGCCAATGACCTTTTTCACGTTGCTTAAATCGTTTTGGGGGAACAGTAGGCTTTGCGGCTGATGGTCGTGGGCCTTGCTGCAGCTGCTGCAGTTGCCGGAACAGCCGGATTCATTACATTTACGTTCTTCCACAGTTGTAAACTTCCTTTCGTAAAACGTCGCAGATTATAATATAAACCGCAATGCGTGATGCAGGTTTTGTATTTGGTTGGCTTTGCCGCCGGCGGCATATTCGCCGTCTAACGACCAGGCAATTTCTTCGTCACATTCTATATTTACTTGGGCGGCGTGCAGCAACGTAACCATAGGGTCGGTAAACGTGCGGGTGGTTACGGCGTTTACAATGCGCCCCAGCTCGGCCACGTTGTTGGGGTATTTTACCAGCAGCACCTCAAACAGCCCGTCGGCAAAATCCACCGTGGCGGGGTTCAGCTTGACCAACCCGCCCACCGAGGTAGAATTGCACACCGCGGCAAACACGTAGCTGCCTTGGTATACGTCGCCGTCGGCGGTGATTTTAAGGTTATACTGGCGGATTTTACCCGCGTCCTTTAACCCCTCTAAAATATAGGCCAAGTGGCCCAAGGAGTTTTTTAAATTCTGCGGCGCCGAGTACGAAGCCTCGGTAAATGCGCCCAGCGAGGCAATGTAGGAAAAATAACGGTCGTTGCACTTGCCAACGTCTAAGGGCTGGGGTGTGCCGCTGCAAATGCGGTTGGCTGCCGCCAAAAGGTCCCGCGGGAGCTTAAGCGAGGCGGCAAAATCGTTGGTGCTGCCGGCGGGGATATACCCCAGCGGCGGTGGGTTTTGAAGGGTCATAAGGCCGCAAATTACCTCGTTAAGCGTGCCGTCGCCACCGCAGCAGGCCACCACGTGGTGCTTTGGGCCCAGCTCGGCCGCGGCACGCATAGCATCCCCCCGTTGGGAGGTAATATACTCGGTAACCTTATAGGTGGCAGATAATATCTCTTTTATGCGGGTTAAGTGCCGTTCTCCCTGCAACCGACCGGCGCAAGGGTTTAAAATAAAGAGTAGTGTTTGCATTCAGGTCCCTTCCCGAAGAGTATTTGAAACAAATTTAAGTATACCACACATTTGCCCTTGCCGCAACCAAGCAAAGCAAAAATGTCTTAAAAAATTATGAACAAACCGCAAAAATTATTCCAGCGACAGGGTGGGTTGCACCTGCCCGTCTTTATTTTTATAGGTAACGGCGTTGGCATCTCGGTTAAATTCCAAATTGTAGGCACCGCCCCACAGCGGTTGAAAACGAAGATCACGCACCGTGACAAAATCTTTAAAATTAGGCATGGGCAGGTCCGAAATCTCGTAGCCTTCCACCTTATAGCCGTGGCCCGCCCGCTCTAAGGTTTGCACACCAAAATAACGTATACTGCCGTCGGTTTCCGATGCGGCATCCCAAGTAGGGTCGGCAAAATACCATTTGCCCCCCAGTTGCATCATACTCCAAGCGTGGCCTTCGTCTTTGGTGCTGTGACCGGCATATATAGTGTAGGCCGAAACTCCCAGTTGCCCCAACAAAAAGCTGTAGGCTTTGGCAAAACCGCTGCACACGCCGGTGCCATTTACAATGGCGTTATAGGTTTCTTTATAGCGGGGGTTATCGCGGGCATACGGATTAAGTGTGTCGTAATCCACATCTGCCAAATTGTGGTCGTACCGCAGATTTTTAATATATCGGCTATAGCAAATCAGCGCACGCTCGGCGTCGGTATCGCTGTTTGACAGTCCTTGCAAATAGACCTTGCAAGCATCTTCAAATTTTTTGATGAGTTGCAAATGCTCAGATTTAGATTTGCTGGTGTAGGTAATGCGTATCTTGTCGGTGCCGTAATCGGCAAAATCCACGTCAATATAAGTGTCGACAAAAAAGATGGGGCAATGAAAGTGCAACATATACATCACTTGGTGGGGGTTTTGGGTGGCTGTATTAAAAGGTACGCTGGTTTTATACTGCAAAAAGGCCTTTACAATGCTTTTGTATAGGGCGATATTCTCAGCGCCGTATACCGTTTGCGCCTGAGCCGGTAGGGTTAAATAATCTAAAACGGGGGTGTAGGCCGCAGCGCCGGAAGAAGCCGGCTTAGAAGAGGCGGGCTTAGAAGAGGCAGGCGCCGAGGGAACGGGCTGTGAGGTGGCTGTAGAGGTAACCTGCGAAGGGCTCTCGGCCGAAGAAGCCTCGCTGCTTTGATGCGCCGAGGTGTTGGCAGAAGAAATATCGTTAGTGCCCTGCGGTTGTGGCTTTTTTTGGCAGGCGGTGGCCAGCAACAACAGGCAAACGCAAAGGAGCGCAACTATCTTTTTCATATCTTCACCTATTTGTGTAAAAATTTTTGTTGGGATAGAAATTATACCATATAACGTCCCTAAAAGCAACACCGGCGCCCTCGATTTAAGGATTAGGGGCATTTTTTAAAAAAGTAGGGGGTGTTTTTTGATTTTTTCAAATCGGGTTGCACCGGGCGGGGTCTTATGGTATGATAACCTAAAGAAAAGCCTTTTAAATGGAGGTAAAGCGTATGAATAAAGAATATTTAAAAAATCCCCCTAAAAAATATCGTCCGTCGCCCTTTTGGTCGTGGAACGAGCGCCTGAGTGTAGAAGAAACCCGTCGGCAAATTCAGCAAATGGATGAGGTCGGTATGGGTGGCTATTTTATGCACGCCCGCGGCGGCCTGCAAACCGAGTATATGAGCGACGAATGGTTTGATAACGTAAACGCCGCTGTAGACGAGGGCAAAAAGCGGGGTATGTTGGCCTGGGGCTACGACGAAAACGGTTGGCCCAGCGGCTTTGGCGGTGGCGCCGTAAACGGGCTGGGTGAAAAGTACCAGCAAAAATATTTGGTGTGGGAGAAGACCGATGTCCCCAAGCAAACCGAGCACACCATCATCAACTTAACCCACAACGGCCAAAACCTGCATTTTTATTACGAACTGAATCCCTTTTACGTAGACACCTTAAACGGCGAGGTTATTGACGAGTTTATTCGGGTAACCCATCAGGCCTATTACGATATTATGGGCGATAAATTCCGGGATATGGCCGGCTTTTTCACCGACGAGCCCCAGGTGTCCCGTGCAAAAATGCCCTGGTCGCTGATTTTAGAGCGGGAGTATCAGGCCGCCTACGGCGAGCCCTTGGCGCCCCTGCTTCCGGCGCTGTTTTTTGTGGTAGACGGCTACCGCCGCGTGCGCTATAACTATTGGAAATTGATTCGCGATTTGTTTACCGATAATTTTATGGGTCGCATTTACGCTTGGTGCCAATCCCACGGCAGCAAGCTTACCGGCCATATGGTCATTGAGGAGTATATGGCAGCCCACATTCGGGCCAACGGCTGCTGCTTGCCCTCTTACGAGTTTATGGATATCCCGGGTATGGACCATTTGGGTCGCAGCCAGGCCAATCTGCAAACCGAGATACAGGTATCCTCGGTGGCCAACCAGTTGGGTAAAAAGCAGATTTTGTCAGAAACCTTTGCCCTTTGCGGTTGGAACGTTAGCTTCGAAGACCTGCGCTGTATTTACGAGAATCAAATGGTGCACGGCATTAACTATTTGTGCCAGCACTTAGAGGGGTACAGCCTGCGGGGTATCCGCAAGCGGGATTACCCTGCCTCGCTGTTCCGTCATCAGCCCTGGTGGGGCGAGTACCGCGCCTTTAACGATATGGTCAGCCGCATTGGTATGCTGGTGGCCGAGGGGCAGGTCAATTACGACGTTTTGGTGCTTCACGCAGTAGAGGGCGGCTGGATTCAATTTGATATTGAATCTATGCGCGAGCAGGAGCTGGCCGTTCGCGAGGGTATGAACAAGGTATTTACTCTGCTGGACGATGCCCAAATTCAATACCATATTGGCGACGGCCGCATTATGCAACGCCACGGTAGCGTGTCGGGCGGCAAAATACATATCGGTACCCAAAGCTACAGCACCGTTGTGGTGCCGCCTACGCTGTGTCTGGGCAAAAACACCTACGATATGCTGGTGGAGTTTAAAGCCCAGGGCGGTACCCTGATTTTTGTGGAAACGCTGCCCAGGTATATCGACGGTATAGAAACCGATGCCTGGAAGGAATTAAGCAAGGGCGCCGTTTTAAGCGGCAAGCCTCTCTTGGCGGATGCCATCCCCGCCCACAGTCGCCGCATTACTTTAAACTACCCCGGCAAGGCCGAGGAGCCTATGAGTGTAGGTGTGCGTGACTTTGCCGAAGAGGATATGACGATGTACTACGTCGTCAACCGCCACCCCCACGCCCATAATATTACCGCTACGGTAAAGGGTGGAAGTGCCACGATTTTTGATGCCACCACAGGTGAAGAGGTACCGGCACAATTCACCACCCACAACGGTACGTTGACCTTAACGGCAAAAGTGCAAGCCCGTGGCTCGGTTATCTTCTTTGTATACAACAACCAAGACCACGCTCCCGCGCAGGCCGAAGATAAGGCTTTGCGGCCGTTGGGTGTCGAGTTGCAAGGGCCGTGGAGCATTACCGCCGCCGACCCCAACGCCATTACCTTGGATTATTGTGATTTGTTTTTTGAGGGCGAATTGGCTGCCCAGGGTTTGCCCGTTAGCGACGTGCAGGAAAAGGCCTGTGCCTTTGGCCGCAGGGTAGATACCAAGGTGGTATACCGCTTTGAGGTAAAAGAAGACGCATTTCAGGAATGTAAATTGGTGGTAGAGACCCCCGAGATTTTTGATATCACCGTCAACGGCCAAGCAGTAGAGAAAAGGGTGCTGGGTTGTTATCACGACACCGCGTTTAAAATCATTGATATTCGTCAATATGTAAAAGCGGGCACCAACGAGGTGGCTTTGCGGTGTAACTTTGAGCAATCGCCCGAGACCTACGAAAAAATCAAAAAAGCACCTATATTCGAGTCGGAGAAGAACAAGCTCAGCTACGATATGGAAATTGAAGCGGTGTACATCATTGGCGATTTTGGCGTGTATACCGATGATTCCTTCACGCAGTTGGGCAGACGGGCTCTGCGCACCAATGGCGGTTTTTACGTTGGTAAGGCCAACACAAAGGTGCAGCCCGGGGCTTTGGCGCCCCAGGGGTACCCCTTCTTTGCCGGCACGATGACCTTTGAAAAAACCGTAGAACTCTCGGCCGAAGATTGTACCGACCGCGTATTGCAGTTTAGCAACCTTTGTTCTAACGTTACCAAGGTAAAGGTAAACGGGCAAGATGCAGGTACCGTTATGTGGCAGCCCTACAGCGTAGACCTGAGCGGCCTGTTGCAGGCGGGCGAAAATACCATCGAGATTACCGTAATCGGCAACCTGCGCAATCTGCTGGGGCCCTTCCACCTATGCGAAGGCGAAAGCTACGGAGTTGGCCCGAGGCAGTTCTTCCACGAGTCCCCCATTTGGGTAGGCGCCAAACGCTTTTCCGATGAGTGGGTAGACACCTATTGCTTTGTAGAATACGGCCTGTTCTTAGCGTAGTTTATAAAAACAAACCCCGGACGTTTGTCCGGGGTTGTTTTTATTGCGTTTGCCTCCCTCTGACGAGGGAGGTGGATTTTTGCGTGGCAAAAAGACGGAGGGAGAGAACCAAAAACCTAAATATTGAATTGCTATTCTCTCCCTCAGTCGCTCGTCCCTCGCGCCAGCTCCCTCGTCAGAGGGAGCCAAGTACTCGTATAGTCTGTTTTAACTTTGGTTTTTAAATTTGCTTTGTTTTGTTTGTCTGTCTGATTAAAAAAGCACCCTGCAGTTAGCGGCGTGCTTTATTCAATGAGATTATTTATGGTTGGCTACTGTCTATCAGCAAAAAAATCTTTCCAATAGGGGTTTTCTTTATCAAATATTTCTTTCTCGTCAGCTGTTAAATTGTGAGGATAGTCGGCAAATAGATTGTATATTTTATTTTTATCAAAACTAAATAAATGATGCCCCACCATTCCCACGGGAGAAGTCCACCATATTTGATCGGTTTCATTGTGCTTGTGAAAGTCAAACAGCAATTTAATTCACCACCGTTTTATTGTTCTTTAGCAATAGGTTTACAGCATTTTTGCCAGTTCCTTTATGTATTCGGCCAAGCCCTCTTTCACCTCGGGGTGGGTCAGGCCTACCTCAATGTTGGCCTGCAAAATACCCAGCTTGTTGCCCATATCGTACCGCTTGCCGGTAAAATCCACACCGATGACGCCCTCTTTTCGGGCTAAGGTGCGCATGGCGTCGGTAAGCTGCAGCTCGCCGCCGGCACCCTTGGGGGTGTGCTCTAAAATTTCAAAAACCTCAGGGGGCAATACGCAACGCCCTAAAATGGAGAAGAGCGAAAAAATCTGCTCCGACGCGGGCTTTTCAATCATATCGTCAATCAAATAGGTGTTGCCCTCAATCTTTTCCAATTTCATAGAGCTGTATTTTAAAATGGCCTCGGGGGATACCTCTTTAATACCCACAACGCCCTTACCGTGTTGCTCCCAAGCGCGGCAAAGCTGCGCGGTGGCTGGGTCGTCGCCAATGATCACGTCGTCACCGTACAGCACCGCAAAGGGCTCGTTGCCCACAAATTGCTTGGCGCATAGCACGGCGTGACCCAAGCCGCCCGTCTCTTTTTGGCGGATAAAATAGATATTGGCCATATTGGTGCTGCTGTTTAACTGCTCCAACACCTCGTTACGACCCTTGGCAGCCAGATTGGCTTCCAGCTCAAAGGCGTGGTCAAAATGGTCTTCAATAACGCCCTTGCCCCGATTGGTAATAATTAAAATATCGGTAATGCCGGCCGCGACAGCCTCTTCTACAATATACTGCAGCGCAGGCTTGTCCACAATGGGCAGCATCTCTTTAGGCAGAGCCTTGGTGGCGGGTAGCACGCGGGTGCCTAACCCCGCCGCGGGAATAACGGCTTTTGTAATCTTTTGCATAGCCGTACCTCCTAAAAATGCATATTCTGGCTGACCATTTGCAAAATTGAACCAAAAAGCTGCAGCGCAGGCAGCGATTGTATAACGCTAAATACCATAGGCGCAATAATGCCCACGGCCACCGCCGCACCTGTGCTGGTGCCGCCGGCAACGCGTAAAGGTGCAGGGGGAATCATTCCGTTATATTGCCTGCGCAAAGCTTGTAGCTTTTTAGCGCAATGGTTATAGTACAGCTTGTTGGCAAAAACCGAAAGTAAAATAGTAAACACCAGCTGCAACAGACCAATGAAGGATAAAACTAAAATATACCCAATGGCCGACAAAAGGGCGTTGGTTGCTATATTTATCAGTTCTTGCTCAAAGGCGCCCAACGCGGGGTTGGCAAAGGCGTTTGCAGACTCGGTATAGGCATTAAACAGTT
>CAZUJI010000024.1:0-10935 GCA_964620235.1 uncultured Eubacteriales bacterium | reverse complement strand
GGTGTAGGCTGCAGGCACCGAAAATTCGATGCCGGCTTGGGCATTGCTAAAGCCTACCGCCCAAACGGGGGTCACCGCCAACAAACTAATTAGTAAAACAAGTATTACGCAGCGCAAGGCCTTCATCCTGCCACCGCCTTTCGAGTTTAAATATGTTTTAAGCGTTGTTTTGCTTTTTGGCCGCCGTCAGAGTGTTTTGCATAAGCATAGCAATGGTCATAGGACCAACGCCGCCGGGCACGGGGGTAATGGCCGAGGCCACCGGCTCTACCGCGTCAAAATCCACGTCGCCGCACAGCTTGCCGCCCTCGGGGCGGTTCATACCCACGTCGATAACCACCGCGCCGGGCTTAACCATATCGGCAGTAACAAATTTGGCCTTGCCCACCGCCGCTACTAAAATGTCAGCCTGGCGAGTATGCTCGGCCAGATTTTGGGTGCGGGAGTGGCAAATGGTTACCGTGGCGTTTTTGTGCAGCATCAGCATAGCCATAGGCTTGCCCACAATGTTAGAGCGGCCAATAACCACGCAGTGCTTGCCCGCAGGGTCAATGTTACATTGGGCCAGCATTTCCATAATACCGGCAGGGGTGCAGGGCAAAAAGTCGTACTCACCAATCATAATTTTGCCCACGTTTTTGGGGTGAAACGCGTCTACGTCCTTTTCGGGTGAAATGGCGTCAATGACTGCCTTTTCGTCTAAATGGCGGGGCAGGGGCAGCTGGCACAAAATGCCGTTGATCTTCGGGTCGCGGTTTAATTTATCAATTAAAGCCAGCAGGGTGGGCATATCGGTGTCGGCCGGTAGAGCGTACTCCTCCGACAGCATACCCAAATCGGCGCAGGCCTTCTTTTTATTGCCTACGTAAATTTTAGAGGCAGGGTCCTCACCCACGATAATTACCGCCAAGCCGGGCTGAATGCCCTTAGCCTTTAACTGTGCCACCTGGTCTGCAATGCGGGCCTTAACCGCCGCGCTGATGGCTTTGCCGTCAATTCTCTGTGCCATTTTCATTCTCCTCTTTCGGTTGTTCGTTTGTCAAATCTTCTGTCGGGTTGTAAGGTTGTAAACCACCGCAATCTTCTTCAAAATCATCGGCCGATGTGTCGGTATCCTCGTCATCGTCGGCAAACATAGGTGTGTAGGCCGCATATTGGGCGGCTTTATGTAGGCGCAGGCGGTGATAAATGAGCATACCCGCGCCAAACAGCACCAAAAGCAGGCTTAAAAGCTGCGACACGCGGAAAGCGCCCAGCATTAAGCTGTCGGTCCGCAGGCCTTCAATAATCATACGGCCAAAGCCGTACCATACGCAATAGGTAAAGGCTACCTGACCGTTGTATTGGCGCTTTTTGCCCACAAAATGCAGCACGATAAACCCGGCCAAGCACCACAGTGACTCGTACAAAAAGCAGGGATGGGCCAAAACACCCTCGCCCAGCTCGTCGGCCACCCGTTGGCTGGTCATACCCCAAAAGGTACTGCCGGTGGGGCCGCCAAAGGCCTCTTGGTTAAAAAAGTTGCCCCAACGGCCGCAGGCCTGGCCGATCAAAAAGCCAATCGAGGCTAAATCCAACATACTGCCAATGTTTACCTTGCGCAGCAGGCACATTACCGTGCCAATCACCGCCGCGCCAATGACGCCGCCGTAAATGGCCAGCCCGGCAAAGCCCGAGCCCGAAAACCCGAAAAAGTCCTGCAAAGAGGTGATTTTTTCGCCGTAAAAGATAATGTAATACAGCCGCGCGCACAGTACCGCCAAGGGGGTGGTAACCAAAATAACGTCCAACATACGGTCGATGTCAATTTGGAACCGTTTTGCAGTGCGAAAAGCGTACAGCAGGGCCAACACAAAGCCCAGGGTAATGCAAATGCCGTACCAGTAAATGTCCCACCCACCGCCAAAGGGTAGGGTAAAGGCCACCGGGTCAACGTTCAACTGTAAACCAAAAATCGTTACTTCGTACATTTATTCTTCCTCCCCGTGTTTGATTACGGATAAGCAGTTTTGGGTAAGGTCTAACGAGGCCAAATAGGCGTCTACGTCGGCTTTGGTGATGTTTTCCAGCAACACCTCGTCCGAGAAGGGGACTTCTTCGGCCACGGCGTAGTCTACCAGGGCCGAAACGATAGCCTCTACGTCGTTTAAGCTGCGAATGGCGCTGCCGTAGGCGCGGCGGCGGGCTCCCTCAAACAATTGCGGGTCTACCCCGTTTTGGCGAGCGCTTTCTAAGGCCGCTAACACCCGTTGGCGTACCGCCTGCGGGTCTTTGGATTCGCCCTCTAACAGCAAAGCGGCAAAGCCGTAGCCGGCAAAATACTCAATACCGAAATCGCCGCCGATTAAAGCGTCGTCTACCAATTGCTTATATAATACCGAGGATTTGCCAAACAAAATCTCGGCCGCCAGCTCGGCCGCCAAACGCTCTTTTTGCGGGCGGTTGGGTGTGTCTTTTAACCCAAGGCAAAATAGCGGCTGCGCCACCGGCATTACGCGACAAACCTCGTTTTTTAACACCGTTTTGGGCTCGGGGGGCATACTGCGCACGGGCGCCAGCCCCGGCTCGACAACGGTGTTGCCCACCTTTTGGGCCACCGCATCGGGGTCCACGTCGCCGGCAATGCATACAAACATATTGGCAGGGTTGTAAAAGGTGTTGTAGCAGGCGTACAGCAGCTCGTCGGTAATTTGGGCAATGGACTCTACCGTGCCGGTAATGTCAATGCGCACCGGGTGGTTGTGGTATACCCCCTGCAGTAAATTTACCAGCACCACCCACTTGGGCGAGTCCTCATACATACGAATCTCTTGCCCGATAATCCCCTGCTCCTTTTGCACCGTTTGAGCGGTAAAATAGGGGTGACGGACAAAATCCAGCAAAATATCTAAATTATCGTCAAACCGCTGGCTGCAGGCAAATAAATAGCAGGTGCGGTCAAAAGAGGTGTAGGCGTTGGCCGAGGCGCCGGTTACCGCATAGCGGGAAAAGGCGTCGCCGTCCTCGCTCTCAAATAATTTATGCTCTAAAAAATGGGCAATGCCCGGGGGCACCTCTACCGTGCGCCCGTCGGGGGTGGTAAAGGCGTTGTCAATCGAGCCGTAGCGGGTACCGTAAATGGCAAATTTAGAGCCAAAGCCGGGCTTGGGGCAAACGTAAAGGGTCAGGCCGTTTTCAAAGCGGTACTCTACCACACGGTCGCCGGCGTAGGTGTGTTGCGTTTGCGATTTTATCATTTACTGCACCTCCTGCCCTTGGGGTAAAAGCACAAATACCGTGTCTAACCCAAAGCCGGCGGCGGCTTTGGCCACCTGCTGCGCGGTTACGCCCTGCAGCCTTTGCACAAATTCCTCGGGCGACAGCGGCGCGGGCTCCGAAAAGCGGGCAGAGTAGTATTTGTCTATTAAATCGGCGTCGTCCTTTACGCTCTTTAAAGAGTCGCTCAGCGAGCGAATGGCGGTGGCCAGCTGCTCGTCGGTAAATTCGCCCTTGGCAATGGCAGAAAGCTCGGCCAAAATGGCAGTTTGGGCCTTTTCACGGTTTTCGGCCTCAATGCCGCTGTCTATGACCATAACGCCTTTGCGGCGTACGGCGCGGACGGCGCAATAGTAGCAAAGCTGCAGCTTTTCGCGCACGTTGGCAAACAAACGGCTGTAGGGGCCGCCACCCAATAAATCACACATAACGTAGGTGGGCAGGGTAGCGTCGTCGCCACCGGCGGTGGTGCTGCGCAGACCCAAAACCAGCTTGCCCTGCTTAATGTCCATACGGCGCTCTACCTGTTTAAGGGTACCGGCGGGCTTTACAATGTCGCCCGCAAAGGAGGCATACTTACGGCCAACGGCGGAAAAGCCGCGGGTAAATTCCTCTAAAATGCCATCGGGCAGCGCGTTGCCAATGACCCGAATTTGCACCAAGGCGGTGCGGAGCATCTGCTCGTAGGCGGTTTGCAGGCGTTGGGCGGTGACCTGTTCTACCTGCTCGGCCAGCCCCAAGCGGGAAAGGCCGTAGGGCTCCCCTGCACACATCGCCTCAATACAGCAGGACAGCGCCAAACGGCGTTTTTCGTTAATTTCGCCGGCAATGGCCTCGGCCAGCAGACGCTTTTCGCGGGCAATTTCGTCGGGGCGGAAGCCGTAGCCGGCCTCAAACCGCTCAAAGATCAAGCCCCGCAAAAAGGCGGCGGCCTGGGCTACCGCAGGGGTGCCGTGGGCATACTCGCTGTTTATGGCGTTAATTTTTAGGTTGACCTCGCAAAAATCCCCCAATTTTTCGGTGCCGACCGATAAAGCCGCACCGTACAGCATGTCCAACTGCCGGTTCAGGGTGGAAAAATCAGGGTACGAGGGGCTTTGCCCCGCCAAAAGGTAGGGCAGCATGGCATTTTCGCAGGCGTAGTCGGCCTGCAACGGAAAATAAAAGCTCACCGAAAGCAGGGTAGAGCGGAATTGTTTTGTGGGAATAAACGCGGCAGAAACACCCTCTGCCAAAGCGTAAGTTTGCAACAGATATACCTCCTAAAAAAGCATACTATTTCTAATTATTTATTGTACCACAAACACCCCGCTTATGCCACCCCAAATTGTAAATTTTTTGTACCAAAATAAAAAGCGGCCTTGCACCGTTGCAAAAGCCGCAAAAGAGATGGATTTATTTAAAAATTTTTGAGAGTGTTTGCGCGTTGGCCCGGTAGCCCTCTCGCAAAAAATCATAATCCGCCCCGGCCGAGAGCATATCCACGCCCAAACTGTGCCAGTGCCGCAACGTGGATTCTCTAATATCCCCGGTAGAAAGCCCCGCGTACTTTCCGGCGGCGTGCAAGCGCTGGGTGGTCTGCCCAATTACATCGGTAATCTCCGGGCAGAATACATCCCCCAAACGGCCGTAGGAGCCGGACAGATCGTTCGCCCCAAAGATATATCCGTCTATGTAAGGCAGTTGCAGTATAGCATCCAAATCCGCAATGGCGTCTTTATGTTCTATTTGAATAAACCGGCACAAACGGTTATGGTCGTTGTGCACATAATCGGCCACGTCCTTAAAGCCGTAATCTATGGCGTTCATCGGCCCAAAACCCCGGTTGCCCTGGGGCGGGTACAGGGTGCTTTGTATACACGCCCGGGCCTGTGCGGCAGAGCGGATCATCGGGAAGATAATACCGTCTACCCCCATTTCCAGCACTTTTTTGGCGGCGGTCACATCATCTTGCGGTACCCGAACAATTACCGGTGTGCCGGTAGAGCGCAAAGCAAAAATATGCGTCAAAAGCGTCTGATAAGAGATCCCGCTGTGCTCTAAATCTACCCAAACAAAATCGTACCCTGCGCACCCGGCGATTTTACTGACTGCAGGGTCACAAAGGTTAATGTGGGTGCCAATGGTTTTTTGTTTTTGAAGAATTTTTTCTTTTAACATAGTTTTACCTCACCTTTTGATCTGTTTTTATTATATAAACAGGAAAAAACCGCTGCAATTTTAAAACCGGACAATTTTTTCTCACTTTTGGACATTCTATTGACGGGTTTTGTAAAAATAAGATATAATCCCCTTGGAGAGTGGTGTTATGCTGTTATTGGAGTATACTCTGCCCCGGGCGCAGCGGCTTGCACAAATGCTGTGGCCCGAGAGCATTTTGCCCTATGGCATAAAAATCGTATGGCTACAGTTTGGCGGCACCGATAACCCGGACTTTGAGGTGTACGCCGGGCAACATAGCCACGCCTTTTGTGAGATTCAAATGGGTTTGCAGGGGGATTTTTGCTACCGCAGTGGCAGCAAAGACTACCGCATTTCCGCCGGGCAGGGTCTGCTTTGTGCGCCGGGAGCCGAGCATCAATTTATCCCTATGGCGCAAGAATATATCAAATGCTCGCTGGCCTTTTCGGTGGAGATCGGCAACGCTTTGTACCGGCAACTCATTCAGCGGCGGGTCATCCTTTTTGCGGTGAGCGACGAGATTATTGACGCGCTGAACACCATACTCAAAGAAGCGGGCGTGGGCAACTGTTTCTCTTACAAACTCATCGGCGGCCGCGCCTTTGAGGCGGTGTACGCCGTGTTGCGCCAAGTCGGCATCGCACTGCCCAGCGAGGCCCGGCAACCTTTGACCGAGGATATGCGGTTTTTGGCCGCCAAAGAGTATATCCACACCCACCTGCACACGATGTTTTCCTGTGATGAGGTAGCCCGGCATTGTGGCCTTTCGCCCCGGCAGTTAAAGCGGATTTTTGTTAAGCACACCGGCAACACGGTGTTTGCCTATATAAAACTTACCCGCCTGCAAAAATGCGAGGAATTGTTGTTAAAAAGCGAGCACTCTATAAAAGAGATCAGCCACCGTTTGGGTTTTGAAAACGAATATTATTTCAGTAATTTTTTCAAACGGAACTACGGTATACCGCCGGGGTATTTTCGCAAGAAAAACGCGGCATCCCCGGTTATAAAAAAGTAAAGGAAGTGTTTGTATGGTTAAAAGTACCCGCATTCGGATGATCCACAATAAAAGAGAAATGACTTTAGAGCCTTTTGTGCGCCGTACCGCCAACGGGGAACTACTTGTGGTGTTTACCAGCGACGGCCCGGAGGAGCCACATCCTTTAAACCGGGTGTACGTCTGCCACTCCAGCGATAACGGTGACACCTGGACCCCGAAGGAGAAGCTTTGCCCTGAGGAGGGGATAGCCACAACGGTAACCGAGGTTACGGTGCTGGGCGACGAGATTACCGCCTATATTTCAACCCATACCGGCCGCCATTTGGGTTGGAAATGCTTTATATACAAAAGCTTTGACAACGGCTACACCTGGCAAAACTACGGCACGCCGCCCTTTTTCCCGGAGTACACCTATATTCGCAGCGCTCTGCAAAAAAAGAACGGGGATATTTTGACCCCCTTTCAAAATTATCCGGTAACCCGGCAGATGTACGACGCTTTATTGGCTGACGACAGCATTGAAGATAAAATTATCGACAAAATGCCGGTGCCCTATTGCCATACCGGTGTGCTGTACAGCACCGACGGCAATAAAACCTTCCAAAAATACACCGCGCTGAAAATGCCCATAAACCAGCAAAACGGCTGGATCTGGTCGGAGCCCACGTTAGCTGAACTGTCCGACGGTCGCATTGCTATGCTGGTGCGCAAAAACGATGGGTATTTGGGGTATACCGAGTCCCGGGATGGCGGCAAAACCTGGTGCGAGATGCGGCAGACCAATATTTTAAACCCCTCTAACAAACCGCGACTGATTCCGTTGGTCAAAGGCCGCATTGCATTACTTAATACCCCCAACAACCAGCGCACCCGCTTTCCGCTGGAACTGTGGATCTCTGAGGACGATATGCAAAGTTGGGTCTACCAAAAGCCGGTAACCGAATTCCCCGGCTTTTACCCCTACAGCGACGGTTTTTACGAAAACGGTCACATTTACTGCGTGGTAGACTATAAGCGTATAGCCGTACTGTTTTTTGATATTGAATTAGAAGAATAAAATAAAGCGCCCCTACAATTTTGGCTGTAGGGGCGCTGTCTTATATTGGGTTTATTTACCTTTGCCCACGTATAACGGGCAGGTGTACCAGGGGCGCAGGCGGTCTACCATTTGGTAGTCGTACAGCTCCTTAGTCTCGCCGTCGCGTGTTTCGCGCACTGCCAGAGGGTAGCTGGAGTAATTATGTATGGCGCTGGTGGCAAAGGTGGCGCAAACGCTGGAGTTGTCGTTTACAATCAGGGCAATATCCTTGTTGCCGGTGCCAATGCAGGCCACGCCGCCCATAATCTCCGACACACCACCCTGGGTGGTAATGCAAATGGAGCCCTCTTGCTCGGTTTTAAAGCCGCTCCACCACAGCTGACCGCCAATGTTCTCTACCTCAATCTTCGAGCGCTCGGGGTTAATGCTGTGGCACCATACCGTCTGCCCGCGGAAGCTGAAGCAGGGGATATGGCTGTATTTGGTTTTGTCAAAAATGGTGCAGGCCACGTTTTCTAAATGCACCTCACCACCGGGTACGGTGTTAAAGTAGGAGGCCACCGCCTGGGAGTGCACGTCGCGAATGACCAAGGTGCGGGTGCAATCGTGGCGGAACATTTTTATGGTGCCCTGGCAACGGTGCCAGCTTTTCATTTTTTCAAGCAGCAGAGGCTTGTCAGAGTTTTCGTTAATTAAGAATACGCCCTTGTCGTCGCAAAAACGCAGGTCGTCGGTGGCGGCCATTTCGCAGAACATATAGTGCACGTGCTCTACCGAGGCGGGAATTTCAATGGGCTTAGAAACCAAATAAATACCGGGCTGGAACCAAACCACCTTTTTGCCGCTACGGAAGGCGGCTTGAATAGCGGCGGTGTCGTCGGTGTCGCCGTCGCCCACGGCACCAAAATCGTTTACGCAGCACCATTCACTCAAGGGTGCACGGGGTAGGTCGGGCATAGGGGGCACCTGCAGATGAATGGTTTTAGCATCGGTGTCAAACAGGGTCAAGGGCTCGGGGTAGCAGAACTCGTCAATGTGGCCGCAGGGCAGCATTTCTTCGCGCCAATGACGGTTTAAGGCAAAGGTGTAGCCGCTGGTTTTAATATTGCGCAGGAAGGCGCAGCAGCCCACGTCTAACTTAATGCCCTCGTAGCCGGTGCCGTCGCCAATCAGCTCGGCATCGGTGACCACCAGATGCCCCGCCGCGCCGTTGGAGGCGCAAAGGGCGGGCACGCGGTTGTAGCTTTTTAAGCCGATAATTTGGGCAGAAATATTAGAAATTTGGAACCCGTAGCGGCCCTGATTGCGCAGGGTCAAGGCTTCAAAATGGCAGAAGGTGCGCAGGGTGGTGACCCGCACGCCGTATTCAAAGCCGTCTACCTCAACATTGTAAAAATTGCAGGCCGAGTGATGCTCGGCATCAATTAAAATACCAATGGCGCCCACGTGCTCCGGGTCAGAGGAGCGAACGGTGACGTTGCGTACCGCGCCGTTGTTGTTGCCAAAAAAGATAAGCCCAATGGCGCCGGGGTTACCCACACCTGTGTCTATGGTGATATTCTCAAAAAAGTTGCTGTAAGACACGTTGCTGCGCTCGCCGTGCATAAAATCTACCACGGGGCGGCGTTGGCCAAACTCAAAGCCCTTGCAATGGTCTTTTAATTTAATAACGGTTTTCTCTTTATTTTGCCCCATAAACCGAATACACTGGTTCATTTCGTGGCCGCCCGAGGTCTGCATATTCATTGTGTTGTGCAGGGTGGCCAGGCGGTAGGTAACGGTGTCGGACACCAGATAGGTGCCGTTGGGGAAGTACAGCGTGGGGAATTGGGGAATATCCGGCAGGTCAATGACGTAAATATCCACGCCGTCGCGGCGGTTTTTGCCCACGCGGGAGCCGTCGGGGGCGTCCTTTAAGTAGGTGTACAGGTCGTTTACCTGCTTTACAATGGTAGAGAGCATATCGTCTAAAAAGCCGCACAGCTTGTCGGTGCAATCCTCTTTACCGGTATTGTCTAAAAACAGGGGAGCCTTGGTAACGTCTACAATGCCTCGGCAATTTTCGGGGTAGACCACGTTTTGATAATACAGCATAATTTGCCTCCTATAATTCTATTTGCTCGCCGTCGGTAACCACGGCGCGCATCTCGGTGTTGGGATATTGCCTGTTCCAAGCCTCAATTTCGGCTATGCGCTCTTCTTTTCCACGGCCAAGATGGTTAAAATACAACCGCTTGGTGTTTATGCGGGGGAGCATCGGCTCCATAAACTCGGCGCGAGAGTGGGCGTACTCGCACAAAATAAAATCAAAGGTCTCATCGCCCAATGCCGCGGCAGGGAAGTCGTGTAGCCGCGCGTGCATATCCCCGGTAAAGAGCAGCTTTTTGCCCTCGGCCTCAATAATAAAGGACCAAGCCTGCAGGTTCATGCTGGCGTGGTCGGTGGGAACGGCGGTAAGCTTAATATTTTCGTCCTCGTAAAAAGGAGATTTTTTCAAATTGAGGAATTGGATCCGTTCCGGGTTTACAGACATAGCGTCTTCCAACAGAATGCTTTGGCAAAGGTGTATGGCGCTCTTTTCGGGCATAACAAAATCCATTTTGGTATCGCCCCACTCGTAAACGAACTCGTTTATGCAGCTCAGTAAGCGAAAAGCCCCCCACAAATGGTCGCCGTGGCGGTGGGTGACAAACAAGGCCCGCAGCTTTGAGCGGTCGATGCCGGTGTTTACAATATATTGCGCAAGGTCGGCGCCGGCATCTATAAAATAGTAGTAGCCGTTGATCTCCAACATCGTGCCCGAGCATTGCCGCCCTACGTCGGGGTATCCGTGGCTGGTGCCAATAAAGGTGATTTTCATAAAAATACCTCCTATATCGTTTTTGGTAAAACACTTTGAATTGTAAGGGTGCTGGGGGTAACGCGGCAACAAAAGAATACAACTTCTACCCCTGCTTTTTTGGCGGCAGACAAAGCCTCGCCAAAGGCGGGGTGGGTGGCAACGTTGGGGCGCACCTCTTCTATGCCGTTCATTTGAATCACAAAGGCCGCTATAGCGCGGTAGCCTGCTTTGGCGGCGGTGGCCAGGGTGTGCAGATGCTTTACACCCCGTTGGGTGGGCGCGTCGGGGAAGTAGCCAATGCCGTCCACCTCTAAAGTGCAGCCCTTAACCTCCATAAATATCCGTTCGTCGCCCCGCTCTAAATAAAAGTCCAAGCGGCTGTCGCCGTAGGTGTATTCGGGGCGAATTAAGGTAAAATTCTGCTCGGCCAACCACTCGGCTACCACCCGGTTGGGGGCGGCGCTGTCGATATTCACCCAACCTAAATTGGGCTTGTAAACGCAAACCAGGTCGTAGGCGGTTTTGCGAGCGGGATTCTCGCCCTTGGCCAAAATCACTCTGGAGCCGGGGGTTAATAATTCCTTGCATCGGCCGGTGTTTTTCACGTGCACCGTTTCGGTT
>CAZUJI010000023.1:11291-11850 GCA_964620235.1 uncultured Eubacteriales bacterium | reverse complement strand
TCCAGGCCTTTAAGAAATACACCGCCCATTTGTACATACCCATAGGGCCTACCGGCAAAATCATAGCCAGCTTTTCGCTGCGGTCGCGGGCGGCTTTGATTTGCAGGGCAATTTCGTGGCCCATCATAGTGTCAAACTCGTAGATATTTTGGCACTCTACGGGGTTAAAATCCTTATGCCAAAAGCTTTGACGCTCCTCCACCTTATTTTCGGGGTTACAGCAGGCGTCGATTTTGGCCATATCCCAACCGACGGGATAAAACCCGTCTAATAAAGAATCCTTTACAGTATCAATAAAATTCATTTTATATACTCCTTTTTTATTTAGGGCAGCAGACGCTTGGCCTGCACCTTGGGGTATACCAGGCATTGGGTAAAGCCCTCGGCGTATGCCGCGTTGCATTGGTAGCCGCGGTATTTGGCGCAGGTTTTTACAAAATCGGCAAAGTCAATGTGGTCGTGCTCCCGCATCCATTTTAATTGGCTTTCGTGGCACTCTAACATTTGCAGCTTTAGGTCCATTTCCTCCGAAATATCCACGTACTCGGTGGGAATAAAC
>CAZUJI010000023.1:0-11281 GCA_964620235.1 uncultured Eubacteriales bacterium | reverse complement strand
ATGCCGGCCAAATTGTCCATATAATAAATAGGGGTAACCTTAGCGGTGCCCGCCACACCCGACTCGTAATGCAATACGCTGGCGGCAAAGGAAGCGTCGAACACCAAGCGGGATACCGCCACGTGGTCGGGCATATAATCGTTGGGGGCGTGGGTGATAATCAGGTCCGGGTCGGCCCTGCGAATGACGTCGACGATTTTATCCCGCTGCTCTTTGCTGGATTCGTACACCAGTAAATCGCCAACGTCGCAGGTGACCACCTCAATGCCCGCCAGGGCGCCTGCCTTTTTGGCCTCGGCGGCGCGGATTTTGCGCAGCTCGTCGGGCTCTATAACCATATGCCCCAAATTGCCGTTGGCTACGTGGCAAACGGTAACCTTGTCGCCCCGCTTGACACATTTGGCCAAGGTACCGGCGCAGTTGATCTCAATATCGTCGGGGTGGCAGCCGATTGCAAGTACGTTCATACAAAAACCTCCTTTAAATTGTTGCAATGCTTCTAAGGGTATGATATAATTACTAAAATCAGATTGCAAGACAACAATATACTTTATTTGTACACTTTTGTAAACGGAGGTGACCTATGGACTCCCCTTATATCCGCCAAAGCATTGACAGCACCGTTCACGTGAGCAAAATTGTGATTATACATTATTTAGAGCTGGCACGGCATTTTGCCGCCGTTGGCGAGACCCACGATTTTTGGGAGCTGGTGTATATGGACACCGGGGAGGCCGAGGTAACCGCCAAAAACAAGACCTTTGCCCTAAAGCCGGGTGAGGCGGTGTTTCATAAGCCCAACGAGTTTCACGCCCTGCGGGTAACCGGCGACACGCCCCCCAACGCCTTTGTAATCAATTTTGTTTGCAAATCTAAGGCTATGGACCATTTTAAAGGCAAGCACCTTACGGTGCCCGCGCCCCTGCGCAAATACATTACCGGCATTATTGCCGAGGGGGGCAACGCCTTTTATTTGGGCAAAAACAACCCCTACTTAACCAGGCTGGTGCCCAAAGAGGATGCGCCCATTGGCTCAAAGCAGCTTATAAAGCTGTATTTAGAGACCTTTTTGATTTTGCTGATGCGGCTGGATGAAGACACCCTTGCTTTGCACCCCGAGCAGCTGCCTACGCAAGACGGGCTGACCGCCAAGGTAAAAGAGATTTTGGGCAACCACATTTACGGCAAGATATCGGTAGAAGAGATTTGCAATCGGTTAAATTTTAGCCGCACCCATCTTTCGGCCCATTTTAAACGGCACTGCGGCTGCACCATTACCGAGTATTTGACCAATTTAAAAATAGAGCAGGCCAAGCAGTTAATTCGGCAAGAGCAATACAATATTTCGCAAATATCCGATTTATTGTGTTACGATAATCCCCATTACTTTTCAAGAGTTTTTAAAAGCCGCACCGGTTTAACCCCCAGCCAATACAAACGGTCGGTAAGCGTTTAAAAGGAGCGTGCAGAATGGAAAATATCTTTTTACAAAACGATACGATGCAGGTGCGCTTGTCCCCCCTGGGGGCCGAGCTAAAGGGCGCCGGCTGCCACGGCAAGGAGTATATGTGGCAGGGCAACGAGCTGTGGGACGGCACCGCCCCGGTGCTTTTTCCCATTTGCGGGCGACTGTTGGGCGGGCAATACACCTTAGGCGGCAAAACCTACGCTATGGATATGCACGGCTTTGCCAACAGCCGCGTCTTTACCTTAGAGCGCCACACCGACACCGAGGCGGTATTTTTACTCTCGTCTGACGCCGACACCAAGGCCATATACCCCTTTGATTTTGAGCTGCGGGTGATTTACCGTCTGCAGGGCACCAAGGTAACGGTGGTGTACGACGTTAAAAACACCGGTGACGGCACCTTATATTTCTCGGCGGGCTGCCACGAAACCTACGCCTGCCCAGAGGGCATTGACGCCTATACCGTAGAGTTTGACTGCGCCGAGGATTTTAATATTACCGATTTAGACGGCGCCTTTATGACCGACGGCACCCTAAATATTGCCCCCTCGGGCACCACCCTACCGTTGCAAACCTCTACCTTCCGCAGGATCGACTCGCTGGTGTTTACCAACCTGCGCTCCCGTGGGTTGACCCTACGCAGCGCCGACGGCAGCACCCACATTCGGTGCGAGTTCCCCGACTTCCCCTACTTTTTGATTTGGAACGAGCCGGGCTGCAGCTTTGTTTGCTTAGAGCCCTGGGCAGGCCTGCCCGATTACAGCGGCAAGGCGGTAGACTTTACCCAAAAACCGGGGCTGCTGACCTTGGCAGCGGGGCAACAAACCCAACTTGTACACTCGTTTGAGATTTTAGATTAACAGGAGGCTCACTATGGATAAGGAAAAAATTATGCGCGCCGTGCGGGACATTTTAGAGGCCATTGGCGAAGACCCCGACCGTGAGGGCTTGGTAGAAACCCCTCGCCGCGTGGCCGAAATGTACGCCGAGGTATTTGGCGGCTTGGGCGAGGACCCCAAGCAGCACGTAAAATTATTTAATCAAGAGGGCAGCGAGGAAATGGTTACCGTGCGGGATATTCCGCTGTACTCCATGTGCGAGCATCACTTATTGCCCTTTGTGGGTGTGGCGCACATTGCGTATATTCCCAAAAACGGTAAAATCATCGGGCTTTCGAAGCTGGCCCGCATTGTAAACCACTATGCCCGCCGCCCCCAGCTGCAGGAGCGTTTAACCTCACAAATTGCCGACTTTTTAGAGCAAGAGCTGCAGCCCCAGGGTGTGGCCGTGATTATTGAGGCCGAGCACTTATGTATGACCATGCGGGGCGCCCGCGCCGCAGGGGCTAAGACCCAAACCTCGGCGGTACGTGGCCGTATGAAGACCGACAGCCGCAGCCGCAACGAGGCGCTGTCGCTGTTACGGCAATAGTTATGTTTAAATGCAAAAATAAGGTGCTGCCTTTAGGGCGGCGCACCTACGTGATGGGCATTTTAAACGTCACCCCCGATTCTTTTTCAGACGGCGGTCGGTTTTTAGACGCCCAAAACGCCCTTGGCGGCATAGAGCAAATGCTGGCCGCGGGCGCGGATATAATCGACGTCGGCGGGCAATCCACCCGCCCGGGGCACATCCCCGTTTCGGCCGAAGAAGAGCTGGCTCGACTAACCCCGCTGTTCGCCCATTTACGGGACTTCCCCGACGCGGTATTTTCGGTAGACACCTTTTACCCTGCGGTGGCTGAGGCGGCGCTGCAGGCAGGGGTGCATATCGTTAACGACGTAAGCGGCAGAATAAACCCCGAAATGGCCCGCGTTGTGACCGAGCACGGCGCAGGCTGGGTGATTATGCACGCCGAGGAAATAGAAAACGTGGACGATGCATCGGCGGCGGTTACCGCCTTTTTTGCCGATGCGGCACGGCAGGCGATGGCTTTGGGGGTAGACCCTACACAGCTGTGCTTTGACCCGGGCATCGGCTTTGGCAAAACCACCCGGCAAAATCTTCAGCTTATAGCGCAAACGGCGCAAATTAAGCCCCAAGGCTTTGCCTATTTGCTGGGGGCCTCCCGCAAGCGGTGCCTTGGCGCTTTGGTGGGCGACCTTCCCCCCGAGGGGCGCGACCCCGCTACCCATGCTGCCCACACCCTTGGCATTTTAGGCGGGGCAGATATTGTGCGGGTACACGACGTGGCCGGCGCGGTGCAGGCCGCCCGCGTGGCCGACGCCATTAGAAATATAAAATAGAAATATCCACCCATATGCTAGTGCGGGTGGATATTTTTTCGATTTTAGTTTTTATAGCCTTGCAATGCTACTATAAAGCGGTGAATTTCTTCGGGTGTATTAAACCAACCGGGGCTGAGGCGCAGGGTACCCGTATCTATGGTACCTAACCGTTTATGCACCCAAGGGGCGCAATGGAGTCCCGCTCGCACCGCGATGCCCTTTTGCCCCAAAGAATCGGCCACCTGCTCGGCGGGTACGCCCCGCACCCCAAAGCACAGCAGGGGTGCGCAGTCGGTTTGCCGTGGGTCGGGGGAGTACAGTTGCACTCCCGGTAATTTTTCCAGGGCGGCGTAGGCCTGGCGACAGAGTTGTTGCTCGTGGCGGTAGATTACTGCCGGCGTTTTTTGTTGCACAAACCGCAACCCCGCCTGCAGCCCTGCAATGCCCGGCAGGTTTACCGTGCCGCTTTCTAACCGTTCGGGCAGTTCGGCCGGGGGTGTGGGCAACACCGAGGCGGTGCCGGTACCGCCCTCGATTACCGTAAAGGGCAGACCCTTGCGCGCCACCAACAGACCAACGCCCATAGGCGCCAGCAAGCCCTTGTGGGGGGCCACACACAAAAAGTCGATGTGCATTTTTTGCATATCTATGGGCAAAACCCCTGCGGTTTGGGCAGCGTCTACCGCAAATAGGATTCCCCTTTGGTGGCACAGCTCGCCTATGGCGGCAATGGGCAGCACCTCGCCCGTAACGTTGGAGGCGTGGGTGCAAATCACCATCCGGGTGTCGGGGCGCAAGGCCCGCTCAAAAGAGCGCAGCGTGGCCTGGCTGTCCCCAAAAATCACCTCGGCCACGTCGTATTTTACGCCCCGGGCCCGCAAGGCTTCTAAGGGGCGCACCACCGCGTTATGCTCTACCGAGGAGGTAACCACGTGGTCGCCGGGGGCCAACACCCCTTTCAGCACGTAGTTAATCGCATAGGTGCAGCCGGGGGTAAACACCACCTGACCGGGGTGGTCGGCGTTAAAAAAGACTTGCACCGCCTTGCGGGTGTTATACAGCAGTTCGGCCCCTTTGCGGGACAGCGCGTACCCGCCCCGCCCCGGGTTTACCGACAGCTCCTGCAGCGCTGTGGCCACCGCCTGCACCACCTGCCGAGGCTTTTTACCGCTGGTGGCAGCGTTATCTAAATAGATCATTGCCGCACCACCTGCAGTACCTTGACCCCGTTTTGGCGCAGCAGCTCTACAGCGTGCGCAGGGTCAGCATTTAAATATATGCCCCAACCGCAGCCGGTGTGGGGTATGGGCTTTTGGGCGCGCCCTGCGCGGGCGGCGTACCCCTGCCGCTGCAGCAGGTCTTGGCCCATCATCGCATAGGTTACCGTACCGGTAACAATAAAAGAACTTTGCATTGTGCTTCCTCCGATTTTTGATTTCCATTACCATACTATGCCGTCTTGTACCGTTCTGTTAGAGTTCCGGCACTTGGGATACCCTCCGTAGAGCAGTGTCGCTTAAAAAAGCAGGAATACTGCCGTATTTCAAGGCTTTTCGGCAAGTCGTTAAACGAAATTTGCATCCCAAAACCGATACTGCCCTACGAAGGGTATCCCTTGGACAGCAATTTGTTTACTATTTTACTTGCACTCTGTCTAAAAATGTGTTATAGTTGTAAATTGAAGAACTATCGGTGGATATTCTGTCTGCCGTAGGCAAAAGGAAGGGTAAACTCTATGGTAAACGTTGCTGTTATGGGGCACGGCGTTGTGGGCTCCGGCGTGGTAGAGCTGCTGCTGAAAAACGCGGAGCATATCTCGCTTAAGGTAAAAGACGATATTTGCGTAAAATACGTGTTAGACCTGCGGGATTTTAACGACCTTGCCTATAAAGATAAATTCATTAAGACCCCCGACCCGATTTTTGAAGACGACTCTGTGCGGGTGGTGGTTGAGGTTATGGGCGGTATTGAGCCGGCCTATACCTACGTTAAAAAGTGCCTGCAGGCCGGCAAAAGCGTTGTTACCTCCAATAAAGAGCTGGTAGCCGCCAAGGGCGCCGAGCTTTTGCACATTGCTGAGGAGAAAAACGTTAACTTTTTGTTTGAGGCCAGCGTCGGCGGCGGTATCCCCGTATTGCGGCCTATGGCACAGTGCTTAAGCGCCAACGAGATTTATCAGGTTGCCGGTATTTTAAACGGCACCACCAACTTTATACTTACCAAAATGGTGCAAGAAAAAATGCCCTTTGACAAGGCGTTAAAGCTGGCGCAGGATTTAGGCTACGCCGAGCGCGACCCCTCGGCCGATATTGACGGCCACGACGCCTGTCGCAAAATTTGCATTTTGGCCTCGCTGGCCTACGGCAAGCACGTGTACCCCCACCAGGTAAAAACCGAGGGTATTTCGGCCATTACCCTGGCCGATGCCGCCTACGCCGCCGATTTTGACGCGGTTATTAAGTTAATCGGCCGCTCTAAGCGGTTGAGCGATACCAAAATCACCGCTACGGTGTACCCCGCCTTGGTTAGCAATAAAAACCAATTGGCCGGGGTTGAGGACGTATTTAACGCCGTTATGGTGCAGGGCGACGCTGTGGGCGACGTAATGTTTTACGGCCGCGGCGCGGGCAAGCTGCCCACCGCCAGCGCCGTCGTGGCCGACGTAATGGATTGCGTCAAGCACCTGCAGGCCCGCAAGTATCTGTCTTGGGAGGATGGCGAGGCCGGTTACGTGGCCGACCCGCTGGAGGATGACGTTCGCCTGTACGTGCGCGCCACCGCTGCCGACAAGGCCGCCGCTGTGGCCGAGTTAGAAAAGGTGTTTGGCCAGGTAACGGTGTTAAAACGCCGCTGCGCCCCCAAGGACGAGCTGGCCTACGTTACCCCCCACGGCACCGAGCGCACCCTGCGCAAGGAGTTAGACGCCTTAAAGGCCTCTACCGCCGCTTCGGTTTTGCATATATTGGATTAGGACTACTTAAGGAGGAGCTACTATGGCAGTTATTGTTAAAAAGTTCGGCGGCAGCTCGGTTGCCAATGCCGATCGGGTTATGAACGTGGCCCGCATTATCACCGACGAATACAAAAAAGGCAACAGCGTGGTTACCGTGGTTTCGGCCCAGGGCGACACCACCGACGATTTGATTGACAAGGCGAAGGAAATTAACCCCCAAGCCTCTCGCCGCGAAATGGATATGCTTTTGGCGGCCGGCGAGCAGATTTCTATCTCGCTGCTGGCAATGGCCATCCAAAAATTGGGGTACCCGGTGGTATCCTTGCTGGGTTGGCAGGCCGGCTTTGTAACCGACTCGAACTACTCCTTTGCCCGTGTAAAGCGGGTAGAGACCGAGCGCATTACCGCCGAGCTGGAAAAGAAGAACATTGTAATTGTGGCCGGTTTCCAAGGGCTGGATAAGTACGACAATATCACCACCCTGGGCCGCGGCGGGTCGGACACCAGCGCCGTAGCCATTGCGGCCTCGATTCGGGCCGACCGTTGCCAGATTTATACCGACGTTGACGGCGTATACACCGCCGACCCCCGTTTGGTAAAGGACGCCCAAAAGATGGACGAAATTACCTATGACGAAATGTTAGAGCTGGCTACCTTGAGCGCGCAGGTGCTCAACAACCGCTCGGTAGAAATGGCAAAAAAACACAGCGTAGTTTTAGAGGTGCTTTCGAGCTTAGAAAATAAACCCGGCACAATTGTTAAGGAGGTTGCTAAAATGGAAAAAATGTTAATTAAAGGTGTCGCACGCGACGATAAAGTAATTTGTGTATCTATTATTGGGTTGACCGACAACCCCGGTATTGCCTTTAAGGTATTTAACCAACTGGGCAAGCGCAACGTAAATATTGATATTATTCTGCAATCGGTTGGCCGCAACGGCACCAAAGACATTACCTTTACCGTGCACGAGGACCAACGCGCCGAAACTATGGAGGCCATTGAGGCCTGCCGCGAGTTCTTAAACTTCCAAGAGGTTAAAATTGACGATCAGGTTTCTAAGGTATCTATTGTTGGCGCCGGTATGGAGACTCACCCGGGCGTTGCCTCTAAGATGTTTGAGGCTCTGTCCGACGCAGGCATCAACATCCGTATGATCTCTACCAGCGAGATTAAGATTTCGGTACTCATTGACAAGGCACAGTCTGAGCGCGCCGTAAACGCTGTTCACGCTAAGTTTTTAGACTAATCCCAACTATCAAAAGACGGTCTGTGGGCCGTCTTTTTTTGTGCCGCAATGACCGAAATGGGGACATTTTATTCAAAAAATCGGCCAGGCGCTATTGACTTCAAAAAATCCCCGTGGTATACTTCCCATAAATACATAAAAAGGAGTTTTTACTATGGATTTTGTAAGAAGCTGGAGCTGGCGCCCCTATGCCGAGCTGCATAACCAAGACCGCGCTGTCTTGCCGTACGTTTGCCGCCTGTCCCACGACGAACACAGCTTTACCGCCGATTATATAGATAACGGTTGCCCCAACGCCGCGCATACGTTGTATTGGCGTACGCGGAACGAGGGTGATTTTACCGCAGTGCCCGCGCAGGGCGGTACGGTTACGGTAGAGGGCTTGCCGGAGGATGCCGATTACGAATTTTATATTGCCCGCAGCAACGACGCGGCGGCCAAAAGCGACATCCGCTTGGTGCGTACCGGCTTTGTACCCGGCAAGGTAATCAATTACCTGCACCCCGAGGACACTGCCTACGAATTTGCAGGCACTGCTATTGATTCTCCGTCGTTGGTAAAACTTCCGTCGGGGCGTTTGATCTCCGCTATGGGCGTACATAAATCCACCGAACGCCACGGTGAGAATTTAACGTTGCTTTATTTTTCGGAGGACAGCGGTGAAACCTGGCACTACCTTTGCGAATTGTACCCCTGTATTGCCGGCAACCTGTTTGTAGATAATGGGAAATTATACTGCCTTGGCGTATCCCGATACTATGGCGATTTGTTAATCAGCCGCTCTGACGATGAGGGCGCCACCTGGTGTACCCCCACTGTACTGTTGCGTGGCAATGCAGTAGCTATTCGAGGCGGTTCTCACCGCACCGTTATGCCCATTTTACACCACAATGGCCGATTAATTGCCGATTATCAGAGTGGCTCGTGGCAAATGGGTATACTTTTGAACGCAGTGTTGTCGGCCAAAGAGGGTAGCGACCTTTTAGACGTAAACAACTGGGCCATTAGCCAATGGTGGGACCATCGGGAGCACAACGAGATCAAAGCGGTGCAAAACGGCGGTATTACCGGCCAGGCAGAAGAGCTTAAATTTGGCGTTGGCCCCATAGAGGGCAGCCCGGTGGTTGCTCCCAATGGGGATGTATGGCTCATTAGCCGTTTTGGCAGACGCAAACCCCTGGTGGTAGAGTATGACCCGGAAGACCCTTGGGGAGAGCTGAAAAACGCCCGATTGATAGATCTGCCCATTATGGATTCAAAGAACCCTATTCAGTTTGACGCTGTTTCCGGTCGCTATTATATGCTTTGTAATTACGCCCCCGAGGGGCAGCAGGTGGGCCGCACGATATGCGCGTTAATGTACTCTACCGACCTGCAAGAATGGGTATTGGACCGCATTGTTATGGATTTTAGCGACCTTGATTTAAAAAAGCACGGTATTCAGTATTTTGATTATTTGTTTGACGGCGACGATATTATCTTTTTAAGCCGCACCGCCTTCTGCGGTTCCGCCACCTCTCACGACAGCAACCATCAGACCTTCCATCGCATAAAAAATTTCAGAAAATAGGCTTTTGGTCTACTTTTTGTTTACAACCTGAAAGAGGCAGCTTTTTGCTGCCTTTTAGGTTATATCTATTTTTAACCGCTTTAAAGCAATACTTTGAAAGGATGATATTATGCAACTTCAAAATTTAAACGGTACGTGGGAGCGTCGCGTTGGCGGGCGCCCGTTCGAACCTCAGACTGTTCCTTTTTCCACCGCGCCGGTAGGGTACTCTTGTTGCCGTACTACCTTTGATTGTAATACGCCCTATCAAACGGCCCTGTTGCGCTTTGAAGGTGTGGCTTACGAAGGTCGCGTAACCTTAAACGGTCACTTTTTAGGTTCTGTGTTGGCCTATTGCAGATACGATTTTGACGTATCCGGCTTACTTTTGCCTAAAAACAACACTTTGGTGGTAGAATTAGAGGATATGCACTGCAAATTCGGCCCCTCGGAGGGGTGGGAGAATTACGGCGGCATTATTCGAGAGGTGCAGGTGCTGTATTATGATGCAGACCGCATTACCGACGTGTTTTTTCACGCAAAATTAAAAAACAACTATACCGATGCCGAATTTTATACCGAAATTACCGACACCGGTGAAGACCACACCTATCAAATTATACTGACCGACCCGCAAGGGCAGGAGGTATACCGTTGCCGCCGCACCGGGGAAGAAAACGGCGTAGCGCACCAAATCTCCGGCGTTTCCCTTTGGTCGCCCGATACCCCCAACTGCTACACCTTAACCGTAGAGCTGTGGGAGCAAGACACCCTTTGCGACACCTACGTTCACACGGTGGGCTTTTACGAAATTGTCACCGACAAGCGCAGATTTTTGGTTAACGGCCAACCCTTCTTCTTTTACGGGGTTGCCCGACACGAGCTGTATGGCAACAATGGCCACACCTTAACCTACGACCAGGTGTATCAGGATATGCTGCAAATTAAAAATATGGGTTGCAACTGCGTGCGTTTGGTGCATTATCCCCACCACAAGCAGGTGTTGGATATTGCCGACCGTTTGGGCTTGTTTGTTTCGGAAGAGCCGGGCTTATGGAATATAGACGTTAACGATACAGAGTTAGTGCAAATCAGTTTAGAGGTGTTGCGCCGCACGATGATGCGCGACCGCAACCATCCTTGTATTGCCTTTTGGCTTTGCTTTAACGAGTGCGTGCTTACAAAAGAGTATTTAGATACCTGCGTCAAGGCTTGCCGAGAGATTGACCCGTACCGACTGGTTTCGGGCGCGAATTTTATGAATAACGAAAGCACAAAGGAGCTTTACACCCAAAGCGGCATTGACTTTTACACACAGCACCCCTACGGTTCTACAACCGATGCCATTTACAACGCGGTAAAGGTGCTGGATGACAAGCCATTGGTATTTACCGAGTGGGGCGGTTGGATGGTATACGATAACCCCAATTCCATGCGCTTGTTTATACGCAGAATAATAAATTTAGCCCGGGAAGGACGTTTGGCCGGCGCCTGCTATTGGTGTTGGGCCGAATACCACGAATTCGGCCGCGCATACCCTGCCAGCACAGACGGTATTACGCGGGAGGGTCTGGTAGATATATACCGGAATCCGACGATGGTGTTTGAAACCTTTAAAACCGAGTGGCAGGCGCTACGGTCACCAAAAGAGGTTCCCTACCGTTATACGCAAATTGCCGCACCGGCAGGCAAAGCCTTGCCGTTGCCCACGCCGGACGCTACGGCCTGGGATGCCGCTATGCAAGCCGCTATGGCACCCGATAACAGATGGCGCACGCCGGCTAAAATAAATCGGGATCTAACCTACGGCCCCAAGCTCCGTGATGCACAAAACGGT
>CAZUJI010000022.1:0-11994 GCA_964620235.1 uncultured Eubacteriales bacterium | reverse complement strand
GGTTTGGCCAGCCTTTCGCCTCAACGAAACAAGGAATTTTGGAATTTGCAGGAGCACGGAGAGTGCATTGACGTGTTGACCACCCACCCCTACAGTTATTTTCACCCCAACTGCGCCAACGACTATTTTACCGATATCCGCTCCACGATGCACGCCACGGCGCAAACCCGCTATTTTGCCGATATTTCGGGCAAGCCCTGCTTTGTAGAAGAAATCGGCACCTTGAGCACCTCGGTTTGCTCGGATGAAAATTCGGCTCACTTTATGCGGGTGAATTTGTACTCCAACTGGGCCAACAACAACGGCGGCCTTTTATGGTGGTGCGCCAACGAGCAAAACGAGCTGACCCACGCCCCCTACAGCTGGGATATGTTAGAGGTGGAATTGGGGTTAATTGACCGCCACCGTCAACCCAAGCCCTATTTAACCGAGATGAAGGAATTTTCAAAATGGCTGAAATCTTTGGATTTTGACCTGCCCAAGCCGAAATACGATGCGGTTTGCATTGTGCCCTGCGGCTATGCCCCCTGGGATGCCTTTGGTATTGCCTTTACCGCCTACATTTTGGCCAAGCAGGCGCATATTAACGTGAAATTCTGCTTCTCGGACGACCCGCTGCCCCAGGCAGACACTTATATTTTACCCTCTATGAAGGTGTTTGGCACCAATAAATTTAAAGCCTTAAAGGAAAGGGTTGCGGCGGGTGCCACTTTGTACCTCTCGAACAACGGCGCATTTATGGAGGATATGGCCGGCTTTACCGGGGTGCAGGTGGTAGACAGCGCAGCCTCGCGGCAAAGGGTGGAGTTCACCTTTGCGGGGCAACCCTTAAGCGTTACCGCCGACCGCGTTTACAAAGCCAAGGCGCTTACGGCCGAGGTTTTGGCTGCCGACCAAAAGGGCAACCCCGTGGTTACTAAAAACCCATACGGCAAGGGCACCGTTTACTTTGTAAATACGCCCTTAGAGTTTAGCAAGGTAACCGCCTTTGACGCTTACAGTGACGGCTCGCACAAGGTATACGCCGAGTTGTTAAGGGACGTAAAAAAAGACCACCCGATTACCAGTGACAACCCCCATTTGTGCATTACCCACCACTTTGACGGCAACGTTTGCTACTGCGTAATTATCAACCACGCGGATACGGAACAAAAACTCGGTATGCAAATTGCCGAGGGTTATGATTTTGTAAAAGCATACCAAGGCGGTTGCGACACCGTTGCTCCTTTTGCGGCCAGTGTTTTGAAGCTTGTTAAGAAATAAGCGTGTTTTTGGCCTATAAATCACACGTTATGCCAAAAAAATCACACAAAATGCCATTGTACTTTAGCGTGCGGGTAATGTATAATACCGGCAACCAACAGGTTTTGGAGGTATATATATTATGAATTTCTCTTTTAAAGGATTAACCTTTGACGTAAACCAAGAGGGCTGCGTGACCCTGCAAAAATGCTTTTTTGCCGACCATAGCGACGCCCAATGCCGGCCCGGGACCTTTGCCTTCCCTGAGATAGACGTGGCGGGCGGCAACTGCTCGGGCAAGCCGGAGATGTACGCCAGCGAATGCACCGCTAAGCTGCGGTACGTGTCCCATACTGTAGAGGGGGACACCCTGCGCATGGTGCAGAAAAACGATATTTTAGAGGTAACCTCTACCTTTGTGGGCTACCCCGACACCAACGCCTTGCGGGTAACCCAAAGGGCAAAAAATATCTCGGCCGTTACCCAAACCTTGATTTTACTGAACACCTTAAGCCTTTGCCTTGGCCGGGATTTGATGACCGAGAACAAGGACTGGTATTTTCACAAATTCACCAACGCACGGTACACCGAATCGGTGCCCGACGTGCGCAGCTTTTACGATTTAGGCCTTTACTGGCACAACGGCCACTACCACATTGCCAACGTGGGCAATATGTCGGCCTTAGAGGGTGTGCCTCAGGGAATTATCGAAAACCGCAAAAGCGGCGACTTTTTGATGTTTCAGATCGAGTCTTACGCCGACTGGTATTTTAGCATAGGCTCGGGCCCGCACAAACGGTTTAATCTGCAAATCGGCGGCCCCAACACCCGCTACCACGAATGGAGCAAGCCCTTGGCCCCCGGTGAAAGCTACACCGCCGTGCCCTGCGCTATGTGCTACGCCCAAAGCTTAAACGGGGTTTTGGCGCAAATGGCCCGCTACCGCCGTCACATTAAGCCCCAAGGCAAGGCTGACCAAGGTCTGCCCAGCATTTACAACGAGTATATGCACTACTCCTGGGATAATCCCTTAGAGCAAACCACCCTATCCACCGCTTCTACCGTAGCCCAAACCGGCTGCCAATATTATATTATTGACGCAGGCTGGCACTCAGCCGCCAAGTACGACACCACCGACAGTATGTACAAGCAATTCGGCTCCTGGTACGAGGACAAAAGCCGCTTCCCCAACGGGTTGCGGGCCGTTGCCGACCACGTACACTCGCTGGGTATGAAATTTGGTTTGTGGATTGCCCCCGAGGTGGTGGGCTGCGAAAACCAAGAGATGCTGGCTTATTACGACGACGACTGTTTTGTTACCCGCAACGGCAAAAGAATTTTCCACGGCACCGAATACCTATTGGATTTTAGGCGGCCCAAGGTTATAAAATATATGACCGACACCATTGACCGTATGGTCAACGAATACGGCTGCGACTATATTAAATTTGACGGCTGCCCCAACGCCGGCCTTGGCACCAACAAGGATGCCGATAGCTTAGGTGACGGCTTAGAGCAGATTACCGACGCGTTTATAAACTGGTCTTACCAAATGACCCAGCGCCACCCGGGCGTAATTTTTGAAGACTGCGCCGGCGGCGGCCTGCGCACTGATTATAAGGCTTTGTCGGTATTCCATTTGATTTCCACCTCAGACCAGACCAATTATATTCACTACCCCTACATTTGCGGCAATATTTTGTGCTCGGTACTGCCCGAGCAGGCTGCCGTTTGGAGCTACCCGGTGGACAATAAGGTTCTAGTACCGGAGGATCACGCTGCCACCAACGCCAACGTATCTAAAGAGCGGGTGGCGCTGAATATGATAAATTCGCTGCTGGGGCGGATGCATTTGGCCTCGCGCTTGCAATCGTTAGACAAGGAAAAGCTGGCCTTGGTTCGCGAGGGTGTAGCTATCTACCGCCGCATTGCCGACGAAAAAACAAACAGCGTGCCCTATCTGCCGAAGGGCTACGCCCAATTTGGCGACACTTTGGTAGCCGCGGGTATCCGCACCGAGAGCAAGGTATATTTAGCGGTTTGGAACTTAGGCGGTGACCGCCATGCGGAATTAAAGCTACCCGAAATTTCGGTTCGATCGGCATCGGTGGCCTACCCCCAAAGCTTGCCCACCAGCTTTGCGTTTAACGAAAATACTTTGACAATTAATTTTACCGAAGACTACCAAGCCCGCTTTTTTGAACTGGAACTAAACTAACTCTTAAAAATCTCTGCGCATTCGTAAATGCGCAGAGATTTTTCTTGCATAAGCGAAAATTTTAATCGTTTTGTGCAATTTTCTACAAATTTTGATTGCAATTGTGTAAATGGTATGATAAAATAAACATAAATATACGATGATAATTAAACTTTTCTATAAAAAACTGCAAATAGCAGGGGGTAAATTTGTGAGTAGTCAAAACGAGGGTTTACACATCAATATAGGCAACGCCAATAATTTAGAGCAAATCGAACGAAAAAAAATCCGCTGGCTAATGGTATTGTACGATGTTTTGCTTTACGTTATCTGCTGGGTAGCCTTACATATCTTTTCACCCATCATGCAAGGGCTTTCGGCCGCCGCCAACACACTATACATTGTTGCGGGGTTTTTGTTTTTCTTTGGATTTAGATTTGTGTTTAGATGCTACAAGCGCATTTGGCGCTACGGCTCTGTGCACGCCTTTTCGAGAGAGCTGGCCGCCGGTATACTGGCTACCGCATTTTTAACCCTGTTGGACGTTGTATGCACCCAATTTTTTGTGCCGATTAAAATTCCCTTTGCGGTTTTACTGTTCTTCTCGGCCCTGTACATTGTTGTAAGCATTATCTTTCGGGTATTTTACTGCTACCTATATCACTATGCCGAGAAAGAAACGGCAATTGCCCGCTCTGTACGCCGCTTTTTAGAGAAGTTTGCTTTTGTTGATTTTTCTTCGCAAAAGCCGGGCGCGGTGCTGCATTTGGTTTTGGCGCCGGACAAGTACACTGCCTCCCCCATTAACGAGCTGCAAAATATTGTAGATAAATTTGCCATTCGCGGCAAAATTACCAGCATCACCCAAATAAACAAGGGGTACATTAACCGTACCTATAGGGTAGAAACCCTGTCGGACAGAGGGCACGTACATAAGTACACCCTACAACGCATTAACACCAACGTATTCCCCGACGTGGACGCGTTGATGGACAATTTTAAGCTAACCACCAGCCATCTGCACGGCCGCTTGATTTTGCCCGGCCACCGCAAAACCGGCGCAGTTCCCGTAATTCGCCCCACCAAAGACGGTTGCTCTTATTTGCAGGACGCCTCGGGCTGCTGGCGGATGCTGACCTATTTTGACGACGTATTTTCGTTGGATATACCCAATAATCCCATCACCTTTTACCACGCCGGCCAAGCCTTCGGCAGCTTTATGCGTGAGATGGCCGACGTAGATGTGGCGGAAGTAAAAGTGGTTATTCCTAACTTCCACAACACCATGAGCCGCTATAAGGATTTAGAGGAAGCCATTGCCCGCAACCCCAAGGATCGGGTAAAAGACGTGAAGGACGAAATTGAGTTCGTTCGCGCTCGGGCAGGCAAATACGCTATGATCAGCGACGCGCTGGAAAGCGGCAGGATTCCCACCCGCATCTGCCATAACGACTGTAATATGAACAATATTTTGTTCGACGATAAGACCCATTTGCCGGTAGCCATTATTGACTTAGACACGGTAATGCCCTCTTCGCCGCTGTACGACTACGGCGACAGTATGCGCATTGGCACCAACACCGCCACCGACGACGAAAAGGATCTGTCTAAGGTATCTTGCGATTTAGAGATGTACGAGCATTATGCCCGCGGCTATTTAGAGGCCTGCGGCAGCATATTAACCAAAGAAGAATTAGAGTTGTTGCCCTACGCCTCTTTGATTATTACCTCTGAGGACGGTATCCGTTTCTTAATGGACCATATCAACGGCGACACCTACTATCACATCTACTACCCCGGCCAAAACTTAGACCGCTCACGCACGCAGTTAAAGCTGGTGGAGGATATGGAGCGCAAGCTACCGCAAATTAAGCAGATTTTGCAAAAATTGTACAAAGAGTTAGGGTTAGACGCTACTGTGGAATAATACCGACCTTTGCTACCCCAAAGCAAATACATAATAAGGAAGATACGTAATGACCGACTTAAAACCCATCCGCGCCATTATCCCCGCTGCCGGCAAGGGCTCTCGCTTGCAAAAAATTTCGGGGCAGCTGCCCAAGGCTATGTTCTGCGTGAACAACCGCCCGATGTTAGAAATCGTTTTAGAGAATATTGGGTTTATCGCGCCGGAGGATACTTACATTGTGGTGGGCTATGCCAAAGAGCAAATTTTAGAGCATTTTAAAGACCAATACCACTATGCCGAGCAAACCGAGCAATTGGGCACCGGCCACGCGGTTATGACCTGCGCCAAAGACTTTGCCGATTTTGAGGGCGACGTGCTGATTACCTTTGGCGATATGCCTTTATTCCGCCGTGAAGAGATGGAAAAAATGTGCCGCCAGCACCAACAGCGAGGTGCCGATTGCACCCTGATGACGGCCGAAAATCCTGCTTTAAAATTCTGGGCCCGCGTGGTGCGAGATGCCAACGGCAAATTCAGCGCCATAGTAGAGGGTAAGGATTGCACCCCCGAGCAGGCCCAAATCAAAGAACTGTTTTCGGGTGTGATGGTATTCAACAGCCGGTCTTTATTTAGCGTTTTGCCGCAAATGGGCTGTGCCAACGCGCAAAAAGAGTATTACGTTACCGAGGTACCCGAGCTTATGGTAAAACAGGGTATGCAGGTAGATACGTATTTTACCCAAGACGGTGACGACCTGCGGGGCATTAACACCCCTGAGGATTTAGAAATTTGCGAAAAAATCTTATTAAAACGGCAAGGTTAAAAACAGTCCCCCGATGTTTAATATCAGGGGACGTTTTTTATTGTTTTTTATCGACAGATATGTTAGAATACAATAAAAACCAAAAGGAGTTTTTGAGATGGTAAAACACATTATTCTTTGGAAATTAAAGGACGAGCATAACACCCCGGAGGTTAAGCAAGGCATTAAGCAGAATTTAGAGGCCTTGGTTGGGGTTGTTCCCGGGCTGCTGGAGCTGCAAATTCAAACCGAATCTTTACCCAGCTCTAACGCCGACGTAATGCTGTATTCGGTATTGGAAAATGCCGAGGCTTTGACCGGTTACGCCACCCACCCCGCCCACGTTCACGCGGCCGACACCTACGTGCGCCCCTTTACCGCCACCCGTATGTGTCTGGATTTTGAAGTTTAACAGTTTTGTTATTGTTTTTTTAACTACAGACTGCCAAAATGGGTATAAAGGGAGTGGATTTTATGTTGATTACCGATAAAAAGGAACTGCAAAAATACAATACCCCCTACCGTGTTTGGCAGGGTATCCCCAGCATTGATGTAACCAAAAAAGGGCGGATTTTCACCTGCTTTTACTCCGGTGGAACCTCCGAAGAATTTGGGAATTTTGCGCTGCTTACCAAATCCGACGACGGCGTGACGTTTTCGGAGCCCATTGCGGTGGCCTTTAAAGAAAATTACCGTTGCTTTGACCCGTGCATCTGGATTGACCCCTTGGGTCGGCTTTGGTTTTATTGGGCGGTGCAGCCTCTATTGGGGGTATACGGCGCCATTTGCAACGACCCGGATGCCGAAGAACTGAAGTGGAGCGACGTATTTTTTATTGGGCACGACGTTATGCTGAATAAGCCCACGGTGCTCTCCAGCGGCGAATGGTTCTTCCCTATTGCGGTGTGGGACAAGGAAACCCTGCATTTGCCCACGGTGTATTACGACACCACCGAGGAGACCGGCGCGTTTGCCTATCGCTCGGTAGACCAAGGCAAGACCTTTGAAAAACTGGGCGGTATATGTATGTTCCGTCGCCAGTTTGACGAGCATATGATTGTGGAACTCTCAGACGGGCTGCTGGCTATGTATATTCGTACCGGCTACGGCATCGGCGTAGCCTATTCTTACGACCGAGGCAAGACCTGGACCGACAAAAGCCCTCAGCGCATTGGGCCCGACGGGAACCCCTCTGTGCACAAATTTTTTGCCCCCGGCACCCGCAATCATATTCGGCGGTTACGCTCGGGGCGGCTTTTGCTGGTAACCAATGACAATACTGCGCAACGGGACTGCATGACCTTGTTTTTAAGCGAGGACGACGGCGCCAGCTGGAAATATAAGCTGTGCATTGACGAACGGGAATCTACCTACCCCGACGCGGTGGAGGCCCCGGACGGGTTTATTTACGTTACCTACGACCACGAGCGGGGTGTGGCCGAGAAATCTCTGCAGGGTGCCTACAGCAAGGCGCGGGAGATTTTATACGCCAAGGTCACCGAAAAGGATATTATAGCCGGCAAGCTCACCTCTAAGGGTAGCCGTTTAAAATGCGTGGTTTCTAAACTGGGGGCCTACGAGGGCGAGGGCGACCCCTTTGCCAAGCCCTTTAACTATTCGGGGGCACAGCTGGCCGAGGTATTGCTACACACCTTCCCCGACCGGATTGTAGAAAAGCTGTGTGAATATTATCCCTTAGACTGTACCCAACTGATGCATCTGCACCAAAACACCAAATTAGACGAGCTGCTGCAATATCTGCAAACCGATCCGGCAGATGCGCCCAAAATCGTGGTAGAAATTGCCGAGCTGGTGCGCACCGCAGCAGTGGCCTCTAAATTTAAAACGCCCTTAGTATTGCGGCTTAAGGAATGGCTGGCCCAAAACTATAAGCAGGATATTTCGGTAACCGAAATTGCGGGGCAGTTGGGCTGCAGCGCCTGCTATATTCAGCATCAATTTAAAAAATCCACCGGCATTACCATTGTAGAGTACCGCAACGAGCTGCGGCTGACCGAGGCCAAAAAAATGCTGGTGCACACCCAAAAAAGTGTCACCGAAATTGCGGGAGAATGCGGCTTTTCGGGACCCAGCTATTTTGCAGAGCTGTTTCAACGCTCGGAGCGTATGTCCCCCACCACCTACCGTGAACGGCTGACTTGGCCGGAATAGAACAACCAAAAAGGCCCTGTGTCTGCACGACACAAGGCCTTTTTCAATTTTTGCTCACCATTTTGCGGAACTGGTTGGGGGAGATATTTTTTTGGCTGCGGAAGTTTTTTATGTAATAGCTGGTGGAGGAAAAGCCGGTTTGCATAGCAATGTCGGTAACACTCAGCTTGGTGGTGGCCAGCAAGCGCATAGACTGGTTGATGCGCACCCGATTCACATAGGCGCTAAAGGGAATCCCCTCCACCCGATGAAACACGCGGGAAAAATAGCTATAGCTTAAGCCGCAGTGCTTGGCAACGTCGCTCAGGTTGGTCTCGGCATAGTGCTGCTGCACGTAGTCTTTGGCCTTTAATAAAGTCTGCACCATTTCGTCGGTCATATTAGGCACTTCGCTCTCGGCGTTTTCCTTCCAATAACGAAGTATCCAGGCAAAAATTTGCAAAATACCCGAGCGAATGGCCAGCTCGTACCCAAAGGCCTTGTTTTGCTGCTCTTGTATAATATACTCCAGCGTTTGGGGAATACGTGTGTTTTTCAGTAATTCCTTATCAAAACAGCGCTGATGCCCAAAATGCTCAAACACGTAGGGTATACTATACTCCAGCTCGGTAACCGACTGCTCGGAGGAATATAATATCTCCGGCAAAAATTTAATACAAAACTCTACGCAGGGCGCCTCGGTCTTGTTCGCGACGGCGTGCACCACCCCCGCCGGAACGATAACCACCGTACCCTCAGGCATATCCATTACCTCGCCGCCTACGTTGACCACCCTATTCCCTTTTACGGTATACAGCAGTTCAATATAATCGTGATAGTGCAGGCGCTGTAACAAGGTATTTTTACTGGTATGCAGTATGCATTGCACCGATAAGGGTATGTTATTTTGCACGCTACGGCCTTCGTCAAATGCTTTTGCTTCCATATTTCACCTCAAAAGACAAAATATTTATACTTTTACACAAAACTATTATATCATATAGCGAAAAAATATGATAGGATTATTTTGATAAAATGCAAAAAATATTTTTTTGCAATAAACCGCTCTGCGGAAAGAAAGGAATTTGTACTATGAGTAAAAAATTAAAAATCGGTATTATCGGCGCCGGCGGTATCTGCCGCAGCTCCCACTTAAAGGGCTACGCAAATATGGACAACGTTGAAATTGTTGCCATTTGCGACATTAAGGTAGAAAAGGCGCAGGCTTTAGCCGAGCAATACAGTATTCCCAACGTATTTGAGAACTACAAAGACCTTTTGGCTATGCCCGAAATTGAGGCAGTGGACATTTGCACCCCCAACTATCTGCACTCCATTATTGCGGTAGATGCTTTTGCCGCAGGCAAGCACGTATTTTGTGAAAAGCCCGATGCCGTTAGCGTAGAAGAGGCCGAGAAGATGAAGGCCGCCTCGGAAAAGGCCGGCAAGGTTTTAATGGTTATGCGCAACAACCGCTATATGCCCATTTCTTCATTTATGAAGCAATACATTGAGGCAGGCAAAATGGGCGATATTTACGCCGCACGCTGTGGCTGGCAACGCCGCCGCGGTATCCCCGGTAAGGGTGGCTGGTTTACCACTAAGAAGCAATCGGGTGGCGGCCCGCTGATTGACCTGGGCGTACATATGATCGACCTGACCATGTGGTTAATGGGCAACCCCCGTCCCGTGGCTGTTACCGGCTGCACCTACTGCAAATTTGCCGACAGCGACGTTTCCGACTCGGTGCACTCGGCCTTTGGTGAAAAGAATGCAGAGGGCACCTTTGACGTAGAAGACCTGGCTATGGGCTTTATTAAGTTTGAAAACGGCGCTTGTATGCAAATTGAATTCTCTTGGGCCTCTAATATCGACAAAGAGAAACGCTACTTTGAGCTGCGCGGCAGCAAAGCCGGCGCCGCCTGGAGCTCTAACGGCCAAAAATTAGAAATTTATGAGGAAGAATTTGGCAAAACGGTAGACTATCTGCCCAATATTGACAACACCAAGGGCGTACAAATTCACGAAGCCAACCTGCGCCACTTTGTAGACGTGGTAAACGGCGATGCCGAGCCGATGTTTGTACCCCAACAGGGCATTGATATGGTTAAAATCTTAAAGGCCATTTATGAGTCGGCCGAAACCGGTAAAGAAGTATTACTGTAAGAGGTGATTTTATGATTCGCGTTACCGTTTGGAACGAAAATTATCACGAGATGTGCAACGAAAAGGTAAAAGCCATTTACCCCAACGGCATACACGGCTGCATTGCCGACTTTTTGCAATGTGATGACATTGAAGTACGTACTGCCACCCTATTGCAGCCCCAATGCGGGTTATCTCAAAAAATAATTGACGAAACCGACGTGCTGATTTGGTGGGCGCATATGCAACACCGTTTGGTACCTGACGAAATTGCCGAACGTGTGCACAAGGCCGTTTTGGCCGGTATGGGTATTGTGTTTTTACACTCTGCGCACCTCTCTAAGCCCTTTACACGTTTGATGGGTACCACAGGCTATTTAAGCTGGCGCGAGAACGACGACTGGGAGCGGGTTTGGAACATTGCCCCCAGCCACCCCATTACAAAAGGCATTGGCCGCTATATTGAGTTAGAAAAAGAAGAGGTTTACGCCGAGCCATTTGATATCCCCCGCCCCGACCAACTGATTTTTATTGGCCGATACGAGGGTGGTGAGGTATTCCGCTCGGGCTGCTGCTACAACCGCGGATTGGGTAAGATTTTCTACTTCCAACCCGGCCACGAGAGCTACCCCACCTATTACAACAAAGACGTGCAAACGGTCATTCGCAATGCAGTGCGCTGGGCTGCCCCCACCTGCCGTGGTGTATTGGCTTGCCCGCACATTAAAAAAATCGGTGAGGAATAAGGAGGAACAGCTATGATTCGCGTAACCGTATGGAACGAATATTGGCACGAGCAGAACGACGACGCTGCCAAGGCCATTTACCCCGAAGGTATTCATCAATGCATTGCTCAATTTTTGCAATGCGATGATATCGAGGTGCGCACCGCCACCCTTTGGGAGCCGGAATGCGGCCTGACCCAAGAGGTGATTGACAACACCGACGTGCTCATTTGGTGGGCCCATTTGAAACACAAGCTGGTGCCCGACGAAATCGTAGACCGTGTGCAAAACGCTGTTTTGTGCGGTATGGGTATGATTTTCTTGCACTCGGGGCATTTTTCTAAGCCCTTTCGGCGTTTAATGGGCACCTCCGGCACGCTGTCTTGGCGAAATTGCGAGCAAGAGCGTTTGTGGAACATTGCTCCCGGCCACCCCATTACCCAGGGCATTGGCCGTTACATTGAGATTGTGGACGAGGTTTACGCCGAGCCCTTTGATATCCCCGAGCCTGACCAACTGATTTTTATCGGCACCTATGCAGGCAGCGAGGTATTCCGTTCGGGCTGTTGCTATCGCCGTGGCTTGGGCAATATCTTCTATTTCCAACCCGGGCACGAGACCTGCCCTGTGTTCTACAATCCGGATATTCAAACCGTCATTCGCAATGCGGTACGCTGGGCTGCCCCGCAAAAACGGGTACCCCAGATTACCAATATTGAAATCCAAAGAATCGACGCGTAAAGCCTACAAAAGCACCTGATGTTTGGCGTGTTCTTGTAATATAATTAAACCGATCTATGGTTACAATCATAGGTCGGTTTTT
>CAZUJI010000021.1:0-11997 GCA_964620235.1 uncultured Eubacteriales bacterium | reverse complement strand
CAGTTTTTCTTGGCGCCTTGAATCGGTGCAGTTTGAAGAGGACACGCGCCTTATACATTATGAATGGGTCTGGACTTATGCCTAAAATAGATATTAAAGGGCTTGAAGGCTTAAATGTGAGCCTTGACGAGCTTTATGCAAAAAGCCCGGAAATCATTAAACGAGGCATATACGACGGTTCGCATGTTCTTTATGAACTCGCGAAAAGCGGAATTGAGAATCTACACAACATAGACCCTGCCTATAAGGAGGGCCTTTTAACATCGCTTTATCACGCCAAAATGACTGATAAAAGCGGAGCAATTACGGAAGTTATATCTTTTACGGGGTACAACTCCAAAGGGCAGCCAAATATCGAGGTGGCACGGTCAATCATGAACGGATCGAGCCGAAATAAACACAAAGTGCCTATTATGCGTCAGGCTGTAAATCGCGGCAAAGCGCAGGCAATAAATGTCACACAGGAAACTATATCAAAAGAAGTAAAGAAGAACACGAAAGGATAGACAAATGGCAACAATAGGACTTTCAAAGCCTTATGCAGCTATCTACATGGAATCGGATGGAGTGGTAACCTATTCAGGTGGAAACACAATAGGAAAGGCTGTGCAGCTTACTATATCCCTTGAGGATGGCGGCGATAACGTACTTTATGCCGACAATGCCCCCGCCGAAAGCGCGAATCAGTTTGCAGGAGGCGAGCTTGAACTTACAACAGACGAGCTTTCCGCGTCAGTTTTGGCTGTAATGTTTAATTTAACAGGAACCGCAAGCACTGCTGTAACCACGGCGGAGTGGTATAAGTACGGCGACGCCTCCGATGCTCCTTATATGGGCTTTGGCGCGATTCGTAAAAAGATTGTCGGCGGCTCAACAAAATATCAGGCTATTGTATTTCGCAAAATCATGTTTAAAAACATGGACGAGGATATAAGTACGCAGGGTGAAACTATTGAATGGCAGACGCCAACGGTGGTTGCGACTATTCTGCGCGATGGAACCACAACACACGATTGGAAGTGGGTTAGCTCTGACGTTGACACGGAAGCGGAAGCGCTTTCGCTTATTCAGGAAGTGCTTGGCAGCGCGTAAAAAGGAATCGGGGGAGTTAAATGCTCCCCTTTTTCTTTAGTAAAGTTATTGACTACCCAAAATAAAAACACACAGCGAGACGATTTTTAGGTTGATTTTAAGGGGGCGACGCCATGATTATAGGAAAAGTGAACATAGACGGCAAAAACTATGCGCTCGCGGTAACAATGCGAGTGGCAAAGAACTGCCAGGACAGAACGGGCAACTCTTTATATAAAGAGGTGCAGGCTTTAGCTGAAGATATAGACGTAAAGCGCATCATGCCTTTAATGTGCGATATGCTTAATGCCGGCTATAAGGCAGCACAGGCAATGGGGAGCAAGTTTGAAGAACCGCCCGAAGCTGAAGCACTATATGACACAATTGGGTATTCCGATCTTATCGACATTATCAAAGAAATTGCGCGTGTTATATCAGGCAAGCCCGATTTTGAAACAAAAACAAAAAACGCATAAGCCGAATAGGCGGAGCAGACCGCATTGAGTGGCTTATTTACGGCGGCTTAAAAATGGGCTTCACCTATTCGGAAGTTTTAGATATGCCATACACCGATATGCTTAACTATATAGCTATTGACCAGTACAAGAATGATAGTAAGGCGAGGCTTATCTATAAAAAACAATATCAAACACCAGACGAGGAATTCGATGCTTTATTGGCATTAAAATAACGCTATGGCAAACGATGTATCAATAAAATTCGGAGTAGAAGGCGAGAACAATCTAAAAAGCGCGTTAAAAGCCTTAAAAGACCAGAGCAAAGCGCTTGATGCCGAGCTTAATACCCTTGTTGAAGGCTTAAAGACCACAACAGACAGAGAGGGCGACCTCGCACACGCAAGTGAAATCTTAGAGCGAAAGCACGCTGCGCAGGAGCAAAGCATTGACAGGCTTAATGATAAGCTTGATAACGAAAAGGTAAAGCTTGCAGACGTGGCAGCGCAGCTTGAAGACGCCAGGGCGAAAGGCGAGGGCAACGAGACGGAGGTTGCAAGGCTTGAAGACGCCTATAACAGACAGACAAGCCAGGTCGCGAGGGCTACAACCGAACTTGAAAAGGAAAAGCAGGGACTTCAAAAAACCGAAGGGCAGATGAAAGACCTGACAGAGCAAACGGGAAGATTTGCAGACGGAACGGAAGAAGCCTCGGATAAAGCGAGTATCTTTGGCGACGTTTTGGCCGCGGAAGTGGCAAGCGAGGCTATTATTACTGCGGTCAAAAAGCTTGCCGAAGCAATTAAAGACGTCGCAACAGCTTCTGCCGGTGCAGCCGATGAGATCAATACGCTCTCGTCCATAACAGGCATGAGCACAGACACGATCCAAGAATTCCAGTACATGGCAGACCTCGTTGATGTATCGTTTTCGACTATCAGCGGGAGCATGAAGAAGCTCACCAAAAATATGAGTTCTGCAAAGAGTGGTACCGGCGATGCCGCAGATGCGTTTAAGCAGCTTGGAATATCCGTTACAGAGCAGAATGGGGAGCTTCGCAATAACGAGGATGTATTCTATGAAGTTCTCGATGCGCTCGGTTTGATAGAAAATCAGACCGAGGCGGACGCGGTGGCCATGGCTATCTTTGGGAAATCCGCGCAGGATTTAAATCCGCTGATTGACGCAGGGGCAGACAAAATGAAGGCGTTAGCGCAAGAAGCCCACGATGTCGGCTATGTTATGGACGAAGAAACGCTTGAGGCGAACAATGCCCTGCAGGATAGCCTTGACCGAATGAGCAAACGCATGGAGGCGGTTAAAAATACGATTGGCACAATCTTTGCTCCTGCGCTCGAGGCCATAGTTAGCGTACTGGCTGATGTAGTTGGTGGAATTTCTAAATTTATTCAGGAAAACGAATGGCTACAGCCTATTATTGCAGGCGTAACTGTGGCGCTTTTGGCGCTTGCGGCTGCGCTTGGAATATCTGCTCTTATCCAGGGCGTCACTAAGGCAATGGAAGCCTTAAACTTGGTGTTGTCTCTGAATCCTATAATGCTCGTTGTTATAGCAATAGCAGGGCTTGTGGCTGCGTTTATAGCCGCATACAACACAAGTGAAGAGTTTCGCAACAAAGTGGACGCAGCCTTTGCTGTTGTTAAGACGGTTATCGAGGAGTTTGTGGCATCGGTTAAGGAGGGTTTTAAGAAGGCAAAAGAAACAGTGCTTGGGGCCGTAGAAAAAGTTAAGGGCGCTATTGATGAAATAAAACAGCTCCCTGAGAAGGCAAAAGAGTGGGGGCAAGACTTAATAAGCAACTTTGTGCAAGGAATAAAAGACAAGGTGAAATCCGTCGAAGACGCCGTATCAAACGTAGCGCAAACAGTACGCGACTTCTTAGGGTTCAGCGAGCCTAAAAAAGGCGCACTTTCCAACTTTCACACCTTCGCTCCCGATATGATAGGCCTGTTTGCAAAGGGCATGTTAGGCGGTATAGACACCATTGCAAACGCAAGCGGAAGGGTGGCAAGCGCCGTGCAGCTTGATGCGAGCAGTATTCAGGCTATAGGCGGTTATGGCGGCGCAAGTACCGGTGGCCACATGACTATTGAGGTGCCGCTTTATATCGACGGGCGGCAATTCGCCAGGGCGATTTATTCAGATATTCAGTCGGAGAGCCTGCGCCGTGGTGGAACAATGGGGGCGACATTATGATGCAATTATCAACCCAAATAAACGGAACGGACTTTTCCGACCTTTTCGAGTATGCGGAGCGCTCGGAAACAATGCGCAGAGTGCAAGGGAAAAACGGCGGGGTGAACATACTGGGCGGCACGATCATAGACGACCTTGCCATTAAATACGACCTTAGGGCGACGACTAAGCCCGCAAGGCCCGGCAGAATCCGTGCGCTTATGGCAGAACTTGTAAAACCCACATGTTCTGTACGTTATTATTCCTGGATACGCAACAGCTATGTTACACAGACTATGCGAGTCGAGAACCTTGAGGCAGTTCTCGGTCTGTTAAAAGGGTATGGTGACGACCCGATTCTTGGTAATATCTCAATCACATTTACTCAGCAATGAACGAAATATCAATACTTGGGTATACAATCCCAGACAGCCAAATAATCGACGGCAATATCATACTGGCAAACAGTATGGTGTGTGACGAGTTGACCGCGGATGAGGCTTCTTTTGAAATTCACTACAACGGCCCCGCCTTGGCTCCTGCGTATCTGTATGATGATAACAGCGTTCAATTATTCGACAATGATAATACAGCCCTTATGGCTTATTCGCCGCAGGGCGCCTCGCTTAGCATTTTGGACATACCGTATGGAACCCCTCTTGTTTATTCGCACAACGGTGTCGTTATTGGGAAATTCTATACAAAATCGATAACCCGCAAAAGCCAATACAGGTGGGTGATTACGGCGCAAAGCGCCATAGGCTTGCTCGTAACACAGGAACACAACGGAGGCGTTTACAGCGTATCAGGCGGCGACACAGTAAAATCTGTTATTGATGAAATAATGGATGGGTTAAACATAAGCTACACGGTCGCAAACGAAATACAAAATCAGAGTGTGGCAGGGTGGCTCCCTGTGGCATCGTGCCGCGACAATTTGCAACAGCTTTGCTTTGCCTTTGGTATATCCCTTATGAAAGATGCTAACGGAGATTTGCTTTTTGATTTTAACAACCCCGATACTCCAGACGCGACGCTTATAAGTGAAAACCTCTACGCCGATTCCCAAAGCGAAAATCTTATCTCTCCCGCGAATAAAGTTACCGTGTATGAACACGCTTTTTATGCTGTTACAAGCAGAGCAAGTGTAATCGTATTCGACAATACAGCAGACACTTATGCGGATGAACTGAAAATCATTTTTAATAACCCCGTTATAGTGTCAACGCTTGAGCCAACCGGCACACTTGTTATCAGCGAAGCAAACGCTAATTATGCGATTGTAACAGGCAGCGGAATAATCAGTGCAGTCGAGTATACGCATACAATAAAGGTTTTGGAACAAGACACGGGCGTAACGACGGTTGAAAACAAAGAACTCGTATACCGTGACGCCACACTTGTTAACGCGCTAAACTCCGAAAACTGCCTAAAACGAGTGGCAGCGTATTACTCACTATCGGACGAGGTTGAATACGATGTCGTTATAAAAAACGAAAGAGCGGGGGAACTTGTATATTACCCGCACCCATATATTGATGAACAAAAGGCCGGCCTTATTAAAAGCCTTGATATAACTATATCAGGTATTTTGAAAGCGCGAACTAAACTAACAGAGAACTGGCTGCCGAATTATCTTGGAAATAATTATACTTCATACGAACTTATAACGTCAGGCGCTACATGGACGCCAAGCCAAAGTGGGACAGTGCGCATTTATCTCGTATCAGGCGGAGCCGGAGGAACCGGCGGTGCAAGAGGTGAGAGCGGCGCAGCGGGTAACAGCAGGGGCGCAAGGACTGAAGGCGGCGCAGGCGGCGCAGGCGGCGCAGGCGGAGCAGGTGGAAAGGTATACGCGTTTGATATATCCGTTACGGCAGGCACACCATACGCAATCACAATAGGAGCGGGCGGCGCAGGCGGCGCTGCGAATGGCGGCGCAGGAAACGAAGGCACGCCCTCCACCATAACTATCAACGGGGTGACATATAGCTCTGCATACGGTAGTGTTGTAGCCACAGGCTTGCTCAATGTCTTTAATGGCGATTTATATGCTTTATCAGGCGAGGAGGGCCTTGCGGGTGTAGCAGGCGGAATTGGCGGATATGCATCTTCCTCTTCAGAGGGCGCAACGGGCGAGAGCATCACTTATAACGGCATTATTTATAGCGGCGGCAGCGGCGGCAGGTCTCGTTCTGTATCTAACTCTAATGTAAGTGGAGTTGCAGGCGGCGGCGGCGGCGGCGGTGCAGGGTATGGCTCAAGTGCCGACAATGGTGCTCGCGGCAGTTATGACAGTAACTCCCTTGAAGGCGGCGATGGCGGAACTGGCGGCGCGTCAACACTCATTCCCAACGCTCCGACCACTTTGGCAAACGGAGGTAATGGCGGCTTCGGCGGCGGCGGCGGCGGCGGTGGTGGTGCTGCAAGCGGCAGCGCTGAATACATATTATCTGGCAACTTCTGGAGAAGACCATCAGGCGGCTCAGGCTCGCAAGGCGGAGTCGGTGGACCTGGATTTATCATGATTTATAAAAATTAAGGAGAGGTTATGGCAGAGCTTTCTTATAACTATTCAAATAGCACTTCCGAACTGCAAGAGGCGGTCGATATTGCCCTTGCCATCAGCGGAATAGGCGGAGTTATTCAGTCGGATGGCGCTGGCGGAATTACCGCAAAAGCTTTTGATCCCCGCCCGATCAGTGGCTCAAACAACCTTTTAACCTCTGGGAAAATCCATGAAGCTATACAAGGAATCGAACACATGTCGATTCTTGATACGGAGTACGCTGTAACAAACACGCAGACAGCTCCGACCGTGTGGCAGGGCACTATCCCTGCCGTGGGCTACGGGCAGTTTTTATGGATTAAATTCATCTGGGCGGACGACCTTGAAACCATAATCGTGCTTAAACAAGGCGTTTCTGCTGGCATATCCGCAACGGACTACGGAGTATCTTCAAGCGTTTCGGTGGAGCCGTCATCCTGGCAAAGCACCATACCGACCGTTCAGAGCGGGGACTTCCTTTGGACAAGGTTCACCTGGAACGACGGTTCAATTACCAAAATCGTAGCGCTGCAAGGTACAGTCGGAACCTTTATGGAAGCTTCTGATTACGACTCCGATTCCGCTGTAAAAAACGCTGGCGGGATTGCTGCGTATGTGCAAGCTCAAATATCATCAGCTTTAACAGATTTTCTTGACGGGAATAACATCTTGCTTTCATCAGAACCCGAAGAGGAGGAAGAATAATGCAAAGATTAGACCAATATTCAATCCCTGTTACCATAATGCTCAATAACGAAAGGGTAACACCCGAGTCTTGTGATGACATCGTTATTAAGCTCGGGGATTATCAAAAATCCTACTCTAAAGGTGAAATCACATACGACAGCGAGAAGGAATTTTTCCGCTATCCAGTTACATCAGAAATAACATCGTCTCTCCCGCAGCTTGCTCTGATGCAAGTGGCAATCATCATCGATGACGACAAAATCTTATCCCCTACGCAAAGCGTGAATGTAAGACACTCCATCATATCGGAGGTGTAAGATGATTACTTTTGCGATAGAAACCCCAAAGGTAAGCTTTGATCTCGGGAACGCTATCATAGAAGCCAAGCAGTACGAAGATTATGAAGGCTCGTATGAGGCAACTCCCACATGGACAAGGCAGACTTTTGAAACCAACGAGAAGGTAATGCAAGGCGACTTCGCCGTGAAAAGCATTCCAATAGAAACTGTTACTAATGTTCAAGGTGGCAACACCATAACCATAGGAGGTTAAACATGGCATCTAATACCTATAACAACAAAGTCGTTTTATCCGACGGTACAGTCTTAATCGACCTTACAACCGATACTGCGGTTGAAAGCAAAGTCCTTGAAGGATATTACTTCCACAAGGCAACAGGCGAAAGAGTGGAGGGTACTTGCCCGTTCGATGCAGATACTTCTGACGCAAACGCAACGGCTGGCGAAATCTTGAATTCAAAAACAGCCTATGTCAACGGCTCAAAAGTAACAGGCAGTATGCCCAACAGAGGGGCTGCAACCGTTACTATCTCAACAAAAGCACAGCAGGCACAGATTCAGAACGGCTATCACGATGGATCTGGTTATGCGGAAATCAGCTCAACCGAGCAGGCAAAGATTATCCCGACAAACATTCGTCAGGGCGTCAACATCCTCGGAGTAGAGGGCTCGATGACCGGTACCGAAGATGTAGTTGCTACAACCGGCACGGTAACTCCGTCTTGGAGCGCACAGACCAAAACCCCGACAGACTTTGACGAAGATGCAAACTACATCTCGCAGTTTACTGTTGCGGCTATTCCCATTGCTTATGTAGACAATCAGCAGGGCGGCGTAACCGTTACAATCGGATAGTATGGCGAATCCTTATATCAATAAAGTTCAGAAATCTGACGGGACAGTCTTAATCGACATTTCCGACTCCACCGTTACTGCGGAAAATCTTCCCGCAGGGCTTATTGCCTACGATGCAACAGGAGCAAGGATTGTCGGAACTAACGGCGCACTTTATTCATCTGGCGGCGACTTGCTATATTCGAGTACCGACCAGTTATTAAGTCCTATTATGTTTTAGGAGGAAATATGGCACATACCATACCAAATACCAACACAGAAATCGACCACGCTATCTATGCGGGTAAGAACCTTTACGCAGTAGACGGCGTGGTTAAATGCGACGGAGCAGGGAATATGTCCGTTGCATACACTTTTACCCCTCAAATCGTTGTAACTGCCCCGACAGGTTCAACGGTTACGGCGCAAAGAGGGTCTACAACGCTGACCGCAACCGAAGTTTCAGGCACTTGGGCTTTCGATGTCCCGTCATACGGAATATGGACTATTACGGCTGAAAAAGGTAGTAATACCGTATCTGACACCGTTGCGGCAACAGAAGTAAAACAGTATACGCTGACGCTAAGTTATGTAAAGGTTTACACAATTACCAAAACCTATACGGATTCTGGCGTAACTTGGACAAGAGGCGGCGATGCAGAAGGACTGTCAGCAACTGCCGCTATTGGAACAAGCGGATATTCATCAGACTTCGATAACTTAGAGCCGTGGGCTTCGATGAAGAGAGAAACCTTATCGACTGGCGATGTAATGGTTAAGATTCCGAAGTTCTATATCAAGAGAACAAGAGTAGGAAACACGGAGTTTATGGGGTTGGCTGACGGTCCTTACGAAGATTACACGCTTCATAAACTCTTTACCCCCGATAACGGCGAAACAGTCTATGACTATGTTCATGTCGGAGCGCATAAGACCACATCAGGGCATTACAGTAAACCGAACCTCGCGCCGCTTACTAGTATTACCCGTGCCTCGTTTAGAACGAACGCAAAGGCAAAAGGAACAGGCTGGGGCATTATCGACCTTGCCGCCCGCTCTGCTATGCAGTGGCTCTTTATGATTGAGTTTGCGACTAACAACTCGCAGGCGGCGCTTGGAAGAGGCTATTGTGATAGCAACTCATCAGCACTTAATACGGGCTCCTGCGATGCTCTGTATGCGGCAGGGTGCTACAGCGGCCGCCCCTCTGGTACAGACGGCAAAACAGGCGTTATGTATAGAGGAATAGAAGACCCGTTCGGCAATGTCTGGGAATGGACTGATGGAATGAACTGGAATGGCGGAACATACTATGTATGCTTTAACCCTGCTAACTATGCAGATGATACCACAACAAACTACACGGCTCTGTCTTATGTAGGAGGTTCGACAAGCTATTCAAAATCCTATATCTCGGCAGTCGGACTTGACGCTTCGTTCCCCGAGATTATGCTCCCGTCGGCGGCATCTGGTGGTTCAGAAACAACATTCTACTGCGATGCGATATGGTCTTCGACAGGCTGGCGTGTGTTCAGATGCGGTGGCGATTGGAATGATGACTCTGCGGATGGCCTCTTCGCGGTCATTGTGGACAATGGCTCGTCGGGCACGTCCGCGAACATTGGGTCGCGCCTTCTGAAAAGACCTGCCTAAGCGAGCCGTTCCGACGGCGAGCGTTGGATGCGGCGCCAGCCGCATCCCTTTATGCAAACTATTCGTTATAACTTCAGTTAATAATTTTTCGATTAACCTATATAGGCGGCACTATATTTGGCGCGGGGGTTTTCTCTTTTGGGCGTGTGTTCAAATGCAGTGGCAATTGGAATAATGACTCTGCGGATGGCCTCTTCGCGGTCAATGTGAACAATGACTCGTCGAACACGAACACGAACAATGGGTCGCGCCTTCCTTTTGTTAAAGGTCAATTTATTAAGATAGTATAGTGCCGCCGTGCCACATGGCAAAAAAGCTTGTCAGCAGGGCGGTGTTAGTAGGTTTATTCTCGAAAGCTCCGTATGGACAAAAGGAAATGAAAAGAGTCGGATTTTTATATGAAAGACTTGTGTCGGTAGAAAACTGCAAAGCGGCAATTATGTCAGCTTCAAAACGCAAGAGAAAAAGAAAGGTTGTTCAGACCGTACTTGCCAATATCGACTACTACGCCGAAGATTTATCCGCTCGCCTCATTTCCCACGATTTCGTAACTCCCTATAAAGAGAAAAGAATTACAGACGGCTTATCAGGGAAAGAACGCGATATTTTAGTTCCTGCATGGTACCCTGACCAGTGCGCTCATCACGCAATAGTTAGGCTACTACAACCGATAATCGAAAAATCATCATACAACTGGAGCTGTGCGAATATCCCAAAGCGCGGCATAGACCACGCTTCAAAGTGCATAGAGCGAGGCACAAAACGCGACATTAAAAATGCGAAGTATTGCGCAAAAGGCGATGTAAGAAAGTATTATCCGACAATCGACCACGACATTCTAAAACAGATGCTTGAAAGAAAAATCAAAGATAAGAAGTTTTTAGAGGTGGTAAATGTAGTAATAGACAGCTGCGATGAGGGGCTTCCTATCGGGAATTACACTTCGCCGTGGTTTGCGGAATTATTCCTGCAAGACTTGGATAGGCTTATCTTAAATCACAAAGCGACAAAACACTATGCTCGTTATGCCGATGATATAACTATCCTCGGCTCAAATAAAAGAGAGCTTCACAATCTCATTCACCATATAGACATATTTTTAGACGAACACAAATTAAGGCTCAAAGATAACTGGCAAGTGTTCCGTGTGCAGTATAAAGGCGAATGGGACTATAAAAAGGAGCGTTTTAGGTACCGCGGAAGGCGGATAGACTTTATCGGAAAATGCTTTGGCATAGGCTTTACAACAATCCGAAAAAGAAGAAGCCTTGCATTTATAAGGCAGAGCAGAAGGATTAAGAAGCTTCAGGAAAGAAATCTTCCTATCCCATTCAAAATGGGATCGGGATTCATATCCCGCTCGTCCTGCCTTAAGCGCACTAATTCGCAGGCTTTAAGAATTAAATATTATGACACTATCAACATAGGACAACTGAAGGAGGTTATCCGAAACTATGGACTGGAACAGAGTAGAAGGCTCGCAGGAGCAGCAGCCTGATGAAATCGAAATATCTGAAAAGCTCGTTTATATTCGTAAGAACATTGAAACCGTAACCAAGACAGACGAACAGGGAAGAGAGTACACACACTTTTTCTATGACGAAGTGCAGATTCCTAAAGAGGATGCCGGCGACATCGTAAAGGCTACATCAGAGCTTTACGAGGATAAAATCGCCGCAAACTCGGACGCTATCGACGAACTCTTAATAGCAATACTGGAGGGTTAGAAATGTACGAAAGAATTAAAAAACTTTATGACAACGGCAAGCTCGACAAAGCGGGCGTAAGAAACGCCGTAGTAAGAGGCTGGATTTCGCCCGAACAGTATAAGGACATTACAGGCGAAGATTATGAATAGACTGCTTGCGGAGCAGATTGTTGAACAAATCATCGACCTGCTCCAGCAGCTTTTAGAGCTTATAAGGAGACCAGAATGAATATATTAAGCGAGTTAGCAACGCTTTTAATCGGCGGCGGTCTGTTCGGACTTGTGCAGTTTCTTATCAACCGGCACGACAAAAAGCACGATAAGTTTCAGGCGATCGAAAAGTCAATCAACGATTTATCAAGCAAGGTGGATAAACTTAGCGAAGTGTCAGATGAGCGCAACGCTGTAGCTATGCGTGTAAGGATTCTAAGATTCCGCGACGAGATGCTTGCAGAGCAAAACCATACGCACGATAGTTTTCAGCAGGTGTTATCTGACATCGACACCTATGAGAAGTATTGCGCTACACACCCTGACTTTCGTAAC
>CAZUJI010000020.1:0-12006 GCA_964620235.1 uncultured Eubacteriales bacterium | reverse complement strand
GCATGCAAGCGCCGCAACCGGTGCAACCGTTTTGGGCTTTGATAATTTGGTTGGCAAAAGACTGCCCCTCGGGGTTATGGCACCAGCTGCATTTCAGCGGGCAACCCTTTAAAAACACCGTGGTGCGAATCCCCGGGCCGTCGTAGGTAGAAAATTCTTCTATGGAAAAAACCAAAGCTTCCGGCACGATGCTCCCCCCCTTTTTTATTTTATTGTATCACACATATTGACTTTTTCTTGCAAATTGTTGTATCATAATAGCAAGATTTTGACCTTTTTAGGGGGTTGCGCTATGCTATATCACCAACCGCACAATTCGGTGAGCAATTACGCCTACAACGCCTATTTTTACAACAACATTGCCTACCAGCCCCATTTTCACAAAAATTTTGAGCTGGTCTACGTGGTATCGGGGCAGGTGCGCTGTACCGCGGGTGACCGCGTGGCCGTTTTAAACCCCGGGGAGTTTGCTCTGTTTTTGGCCAACGAGGTGCATTCCTTAACCAGCCAAGGGGACTCGCGATGTTGGATTGGGGTGTTCTCGGGGGACCACGTACACGCCTTTGAAAAACAGGTGCGGGGCAAGGTGGGGGACACCTTTATTTTTACCTGCCCGGCTGCCACCAACGCCTTTTTGCAAAGCCACCTGATTACGCAAGAGCAGCCGCCCTTGTACCTGCGCAAGGCCTGTTTGTACGCCGTATGCCACGAGTTTTGCACCCGCGTGCCCCTGCACCCGCAAACCGACAAAAGCGGTCTTTTGATGCAGGCCATTACCGATTACATTGGCGAAAACTACAACAAAAAAATCACTTTAGCCCTCTTGGCCGAAAAATTAGGCTACAATTACCACTATTTATCCCGCAGCTTTGCAAGGATTTTTTCGGTATCCTTTACCGACTTTTTAAACGCCTATCGCCTAGAAAATGCCTTAGCGATGCTCAACGAGACCGACAAGGACATTACCCACATTGCTATGGAGAGCGGTTTTCAGAGCATTCGCAGCTTTAACCATTATTTTAAGACCTGCATCGGCGTTTCGCCCAGCCAATATCGGGCGCAAAAGCAAAAATAGGGGGTTATGCTATGGATGTAAAATTATTGCTTGGCGCAGCAACCAAATTCTTATTTGGGGTGATTTTAGTAGGTCTATTGCTGTTTTTGCCTGCGGGCACCCTTTTGTATTTTAACGGCTGGTTATTGATGTTCCTTTTGTTTGTGCCTATGTTTATTGCAGGGCTTATTATGCTGTTTAAAAATCCTATGCTGTTAAAAAGCCGATTAGATGCCAAAGAAAAACAGCAAGGCCAGCAATTGGTTGTAAAATTAAGCGGCCTTATGTTTTTGGCCGGTTTTTTGGTGGCGGGCTTTGGTGTTCGCTTTGGGTGGTACACTCTGCCCCAACCGGTGGTTATCCTTGCGGCGGTTGTATTTCTTATCTCCTACGTGCTGTATGCAGAGGTGTTAAGAGAAAACGCTTATTTAAGCCGCACCATTAAGGTGCAAGAAGGGCAACGGGTAATTGACACGGGGTTATACGGCCTTGTTCGCCACCCTATGTACAGTGCAACCCTGCTTTTGTTTTTGTCTATGCCCCTGGTATTGGGCTCGGTATATTCGTTTTTGCTTTTTCTTACCTACCCGCTGATTATAGCCAAACGAATTAAACACGAAGAGGCGTTTTTGCTGCAGGAGTTAGAAGGCTACGATGCCTATATGCAAAAGGTAAAATACCGCTTAATCCCCTTTATATGGTAAAAAAATCCCACCGAAAGCTCGGTGGGATTTTTTATTCGCTTTCAACTTACTCTACCGTTACCTCTAACAATGCGCAGCTGCCGTTTTGGGCAACAAATACGGTGGTTTTGCCCTGACCCTGTACCTTTAGCGGAGCGGGGGCAAGCACCTCAAAGGCCATATCCCGGGGCCAGGCGGCAACACCGTCTTTAACCACGATTTTTACAATATCGCCAAAGGGTACGGTTACGTCGTAGGTATGCTCGCCTACCCGCAGGGTTGCGTGGCGGGCGGGGGTAGGGTCGCGGTACCAATCTACCGCCGTTAAATACAGATGCATACTGCCGTCGGGCTGTATATAACGGGTAAACTGCAGGTCGTCACCGCAGGCTACGTCGGCAAAATCCTCGGCGCACACCGCCGCATTTAACTCTTTTACCAAATCCCGATACAAGGGTAGAATTTGGGGGTTGCCGGGGTACATGGTGCGGTTTACCAGCACCACCTTACCCTTGCCCAAAGCAATTTCGGCCACCAAGGGTTGCCCCTGCGGGTCGGTTTTAAGGATTTTTGCATTGGGGGTCAGGTTGGTGCAGGCGCCCTCGGCAAAAACGGGGCGACCAAGGGTGAAAGCATCGGTTAAAGGGCAAGCCAACACCTCTACCCTACCCGCCTCAATATCGGGGCGATAGGTAACGGTGGAGAAATGGGGCCAAGCGGCCAACAGCGTGCCACCCCCCGTTACAAAGTCATACAGCCGCGCCATATCCTCCGCCTCGGCGGCGTTGTAGCCGGTAAAGCACACCAGCTTATACTCTGAGAAATCGCTTTTTTCTATGGGCACCACGTCTACGTTGCCGTTGGGGGTGCTGCTGACCAAGCCGATGGGTTGGTCGTGCCCTTGGGGGAAGTAGCCCACCACACCCGGGCGGTTGACTACGCTTTGGGGATAGAACACGTTGAGCAGGTTCCAACTCTGCTCCGGCTCGCCCTTTTGAATGTGGGGCATACCAAACAGATTAAAGCTGTTATGAAAACCGTACCAACCGTCGTACCGACCGTGCACAAAGGCGGTGGGGGTGTAATAGCGGCCGGTGCGGGCGTGGGTTTGCACAAAATCGAACAGCCTGCGCTGCATATCGCTATGGGCCACGCAAGCCGCCGAAAAACGGTTGTGGTAGTTATACTGACACTCTAAAAACCAAAGACCCTCCTCGGTATTGATGTCGGTAACGCCCTGCAGATAAGCCACGTAGTTGGCCAGCATAAAGCGGTGGTAACGCTGTTGCGTGTCGTGGGGGCGGGTAGACCATTGCACCGCGTGGTGCACGCCGGTGCGGGCCTTGCCGTAGGCCTTCGAGGCGCCCCGCATAAAGGCCAGCAGCGTTTCGGTAGAGCTGTCCATCGTCTCGGCGCCTACCCAGTCGAAGCCTGCCTCGTACATATATTTAAACATTACCGACGGGCCGGTGTGCCGAGGGGTATACTGCAAATTGGCCAGCGTGGCCAAGGCGCAATCGTGGGCGGCCCGCATATCGGGCGGGCAGTCGGTATCTCGGCGCAGGCGAACGGCGTCGGTGCATTGGTGGTTGCTGCCCTTCCAAATGGGGTCTACCGTTTGGGGGTACTCCCGTGCCAGACGAAAGGCCAAATCCATTTGCACCTCACTGGTGGGGGCGTAATGCACCGTATGGTTCCAATAAAAGGCCTGGCCGTCCCGCTCGTGAAGCTGGCGACCCAAAAAGCGTTTGCCCCGCAGCATTTGCTCTGTGGGATTGGCGGCAATGCCCGGCAGGTCGCGGCCGTCTAACATATGCGCGTAGTCGATGCCCAAGCCGTCGCAAATTTGGGTGAACTTGGGCCAAATGGTGGGGTCAACGTACCGCTGGCCGCCCCAGCGGTATACCGGGCGCAGGGTGATAAAATCGTGGGTGCGGTTGGCAACCGCCCACTCTAAAAAGTCCATAATCTCTTGCTTGCTGGCGTGGTCGATATACACCAAATCTCCCGAGCCCACCACCACGTTGTCCTCCGGGCGTTCTACGGCCCGCTCTATCACACCCTGCAGGGTGTACTCCCCTGCCGTAAGGGTAAAGGGCATACCGTTGCGGTAGGTATCCCCCGCCAACTGCAGCACCTGCAGACCTGCCTCGGCAAAGGTGCTTTCGCCTACGATATGCAGCTCGCCGCTTTGCAGGGTAACGGTGGTATTCGGCTGCTCGGTTTCTATCAAAAGGGGGATATTCTGCCCTGCCACCGCGGTGGAAACGTAGTGCAGGTGCAGCGGCGCCTTGGGCTTTTGCAAAAGCTTGATTTCGTTAAGCTCTAAGGGCGCGGTGTCTTTATAATCAGAGGTATAGGTAATATTTATCTCGTTTTGGTGGGTCAACGCGCCGTCGGGCAGCAAAATTTCTACCGGCGAATAGCGGTGCACCCGCAGAAATTTCTCGCCCTCAAAAACGGTTTGACCGTTGAGCTCAATTTTAAAGCGGGGCCACTCTTTTTGGGCCAAATTCATCCCCGTCCACTGCACCTCGCGGTAGCGGGCCTGCAGGGTGGGTACGGCGGTGTCGAACTTGGGCAATAAATTATCGCCGTTAGAGGCCAACAGCTCGGGCTGCTCTAAATACAGCCTGCCGCTGTAGTTTAACCCCTCTACCGTTACCATAATGCAGGCGGTACCGGCATTGGGAATGGTGATTTTTTTGCTTAGGCGCGTATACCCGTAGCTGCCGGTGGGAATGTCTAAAAACTCGGTGTGGTCGGGGGCGTTGCCGGTAAACTGGGGCGCCACGTCGGGGCGTATATCCCAACGCTCCAGCCGCAGGCGAATATAGCCCCCGGGCTGCACCTGCAAATCTTGGGCCTTGGCGCAAACGGCCAGCTCCCAAGCATCGGTTACCTCATTTTTAAGGCTGTAGTTACCCATTTTGGGCACGCCGTTCCAAATCCGCTTGGCGGCGGCACATTTTACAAAGGGGCGGGGCGTATCCTCCGACAGATTCAGGCAAAAACGGTCTAACCAAGCGTTTTGGGTGTCCAAAGCGTCGTCAATCAATTGGTATAATTTATCGCCAAAGGCTTCTTCCTTATAGGCGGTGGTCATACGGTCCTCGCAGGTAAAATACAAGCGATGATGGGCCGAAAGGTCGACCCCCTCCCCCAAAAAGGTCAACTTTAAGTTATCCCCTTGGCGCAGCACGATTTTTGAGGTGTCGGGGCGGATATCTTTTACCACCTGATAGGGCATAAAAACGCCTACTTTCTGTAAAATGTTGTATTTATCTTAGAATACCACACAAAAAGGAGGAAAACCATAACTTTCTGTGCAAAAATATAAAAAATTGTGAAATAAAAAAGGGGCGGAGAATTTTTGCACTCTCTGCCCTTTTTTGCGTTATTGATTTTTAATGCTGTACCCAAAGGTCATTAAGCTATCCCGCAGGTGCACGTTTTCTACAATCAGGCCGGGGAAGTCGGCCGTTGGGTCGTAATGGGTAAAGTTCCAAATGGCCTTAATACCCAAGCCCACCAACTGACGAACCACCTCTTTGGCCTCGCGGTTGGGGATACAAAGCGCCGCCGCCACCGGCAGCTGCTCTTTGCAGAACTCGTCTAAGCCGTCGGTATGCCGCACGGGTATAGCATTGATAATTTGCCCCGTAAGCGAGGGCTTTTTGTCAAACACGCCAATCAACTGAAAGCCACAGGTGTTAAAAAAGGCCTCGTTACAAATGGCGCGACCCATATTACCTGCGCCGATTAAAATCATTTTTTGCAATTGGTCTAAGCCTAAAATGCCGCCAATGGTTTCTTTCAACTGGTCAATATTGTACCCGTAGCCCTGCTGGCCAAAGCCGCCAAAGCAGTTAAAATCCTGCCGCACCTGGCTGGCGGTTAATCCCATTCGTCTGGCCAATTCGCCGGAGGAAATGCGCACCACACCCGCCGCCGACAGCTCGCTTAAAAAGCGGTAATACCGTGGCAGACGTTTAATTACCGGGGTAGAAATGTAAGATTTAGACATCGGTTTGCTCCCTAAATTTATTTAGAAAGGGTTTCTACTTTTTGCATTACGTAATCGCCAAACTGGGTGCAGGTGCAGCCGGTGTCACGGCCGGTGATGGTTAAGGCCTTTTCTTCGTACATACAAATGTCCAAAGCGCGCTCTAACAAGTCGGCCTCGGCCTGACGGCCAATGTGGCTGAGCAGCATAACTGCGGCGCGAAGCATACTGCAGGGGTCGGCGTACTTGTCGCGGCCCTCGGCCACCATACGGGGCGCCGAGCCGTGAATGGCCTCGAACATAGCGTAGCGCTTACCGATGTTGGCGCTGCCGGCGGTGCCTACGCCACCCTGGAACTCGGCGGCTTCGTCGGTGATAATATCGCCGTACAAATTGGGCAGAACAAATACCTTAAAATCTCTGCGGCGCTTTTCGTCAATCAGCTTGGCGGTGGTAATGTCGATATACCAGTCGTCGGTGGTAATCTCGGGATACTCTTTACCCACCTGCTGGCAGATGTTTAAGAACTTACCGTCGGTGGTTTTAATTACGTTGGCCTTGGTAATAATCGACACCCGCTCTTTTTTGTTCTTACGGGCATACTCGTAGGCCAGGCGGGCAATACGCTCGCAGCCCTCGGTGGTGGCTACGGTAAAATCTATGGCCAAATCGTCGCTTACGTGGATACCGTTGGAGCCTACGGCGTAGCCGCCCTCGGTATTCTCACGGAAGAAGGTCCAGTCGATACCCTGCTCGGGCACACGCACCGGGCGCAGGTTGCAGAATAGGTCTAACTCTTTGCGCATAGCCACGTTGGCGCTTTCAATATTGGGCCAGGGGTCACCGGCGCGGGGGGTGGTGGTGGGGCCCTTTAAAATAACGTGGCACTTTTTCAGCTCCTCCAGCACGTCCTCAGGGATAGCCTTGCCTTGGGCGGCACGGTTTTCAATGGTCAGCCCGTCGATGGTGCGGAACTCTACCTTACCTGCGGCAACCTCGTCTTTTAATAAGAACTCTAAAACGCGGGCAGCCTCGTTGGTAATTACGGGGCCAATGCCGTCGCCGCCGCAAACGCCGATAATCAGCTTGTCTAAACTCTCGTAATCTACAAACTCTTTTTCGGCGCGGATACGCTCGGCGCGGGCCTGTTGGGCGCGAATCAAAGCCTCAAACTTGGCTACAGCTTGTTGAATCTTTTGTTCCATAATACAACACTCTTTCTATGTAAATTTCAATTTATCCGAAATTATTTTTGCCCGCCGGTGTAGGCCAACAAGCCACCGGCCAGTAAAATATCTTTACCGCGGCCCGATACGGGGCAGGTTAAAGCGTAGCTTTCGCCGGTGGTTTTGTTTTGCAGGGTGATTTCGCTGCCACCTTCAATGGCGGCGCGAATGCCCGGCAGACACAGCTCGTCGGTTTGCGAAACGCGGTCGTAATCGGCGGGGTTTTTAAATACCAAGGGCAAAATGCCGGCGTTGACTAAGTTGGCGGCGTGAATACGGGCAAAGGATTTTACCACAACAGCCTTAATGCCCAAATGCAACGGCACCAGGGCGGCGTGCTCACGAGAGGAGCCCTGGCCATAGTTCTCGCCACCGATAATAATACCCTTGCCTGCCTTGCGGCAGTTCTCGGGGAACTGCTCGTCGCAACGCACGAAGCAGAAATTAGACAAATAAGGAATATTAGAACGGTAGGGCAGAATTTTGGCGCCTGCCGGCATAATATGGTCGGTGGTGATATTGTCGCCCACCTTTAAAACGGCCCGGGCGCAAATGTCGGCCGACAAAGCCTCGGTGGTGGGGAAGGGCTTAATATTGGGCCCGCGAACAATCTCTAATTCGGTGGCAGCCTCGGGAGCGGCGGGCGGGTCAATCATATTGTCGTTAACGGTGAACTTCTCAGGCAGAGTGATATCGGTAATATCCTCTTTCAGCTCCCGCGGGTCGGTAAAATAACCGGTTACGGCAGCGGCGGCAGCCGTTTCGGGGCTGACCAAATATACCCCTGCGTCGGCCGTGCCCGATCGACCCTCAAAGTTACGGTTAAAGGTGCGCAGCGAAATGCCCTTAGAGTTGGGCGACTGGCCCATACCAATGCAGGGCCCGCAGGCACACTCTAAAATGCGGGCGCCGGCGGCAATTAAATCGGTTAAAGCGCCGCAATCGGCCAGCATAGTCAGCACCTGCTTAGAGCCGGGGGCGATACCGACCGATACGGTGGGGTCTACGGTTTTTCCCTTTAAGATTTTGGCTACCTTAAGCATATCCAGCAGCGAGGAGTTGGTGCAGCTGCCGATAAGCACCTGGTCGACCTTGATTTTGCCAATCTCGGTTACCTTTTTCACGTTGTCGGGCATATGGGGGGCTGCAGCCAACGGCTCTAAGGCCGAAAGGTCAATGTCAATCTCTTTTTCGTACACCGCATCGGGGTCGCTGGCTAAGGGAGTATAATCCTCCTCACGGCCCTGGGCGGCCAGGAATTTGCGGGTGACCTCGTCGGAGGGGAAAATAGAGGTGGTGGCGCCCAGCTCGGTGCCCATATTGGTAATGGTGGCGCGCTCGGGCACGCTCAGGGTGGCTACACCCTCGCCCGCATACTCTACAATGCGGCCTACGCCGCCCTTTACCGACAGAATGCGCAGCACCTCTAAAATAACGTCTTTGGCGCTGACAAAGGGGCTTAACTTGCCGGTTAAATTCACCCGCACCATTTTGGGCATAGGGATATAATACGCGCCGCCGCCCATAGCCACGGCAACGTCCATACCGCCGGCGCCAATGGCCAGCATACCGATACCGCCGCCGGTGGGGGTGTGGGAGTCGGAGCCGATGAGGGTCTTGCCCGGCTTACCAAACCGCTCTAAATGCACCTGATGGCAAATGCCGTTGCCCGGACGGGAGTAGTAAATGCCGTGCTTTTTGCACACCGACTGAATATAGCGGTGGTCGTCGGCATTTTCAAAGCCGGTTTGCAGGGTATTGTGATCTATGTAGGCTACGCTGCGCTCGGTTTTTACCCGATCTACGCCCATAGCTTCAAACTCTAAATATGCCATGGTACCGGTGGCGTCTTGGGTCAGGGTTTGGTCGATTTTTAAGCCAACGTCCTGCCCGGCGATCATTTCACCGTCTACCAGGTGTGCCTTGATAATCTTCTCGGCAATGGTTAAACCCATAATAGGAGCCTCCTAAAAAAATATTATGTACTATTATCTTATAAAACAGGGCATTTGTCAATGTTTTTAACAATCTTTTTATAAACTTTTTGCAAACAAAAAAGGCTCCTTTGGGAGCCTTTTAAGCTATTTTTGTTCTAAGTGCAGAATTTCGCCCTCGCCGGCAAAAATTTCGTCTTTGTCGGTGCGCAGGTTGGCGGCCGAAAGGTGTTTTATAGTGCCGTTATTCTCCAGCAGGGGCATTGGCGTTTGGGTGTAGTTTTCGGTGGACACGTTCTCCAGCACAAAGCGGTCAATTACCGTGTTTTTACCCACAAAAACGGTGGGCAACGGATCAGCCGTTTCACGGCGATGCAGGTCGCGAACCGTTAGGTTTTTAACCACGGTATCGTGGCTGACCCATAAAGGTGTATAAGGGCTGGGCTTATTGGGGTTGGGGTGGGTGGACACACGGCGACATTTTGCGGCGTAAATATTGTCAATGGTAATGGCATCGTACCCGCCGGTGGCGTCCCCCTTGTAATGCTTGGTTATACCCACGGTGTACTGGTAATAGGTGCCGTGCACGTTGGTAATATGAATGTGCTCTACCTTGTGTCGCAAGCACAGCAGCCGTATCGCGCTGTGGCAATTTTCGGCATATAGGCCGTCTACCGTAATATGGGTAATGGGGCCGTGGCTCCCCTCTTCAGAGTTTAAAGCCACCAAATCGTCGTAGCAGGTGCCCTTTAGGTTGCGGATATGCCCGTAGTGGCTGTTGCCGTTGATATGGATACCGTCCATATTTAAGCTCACGGGGTTGCCGGTGTTGTAATCAAAATCAATATTTTCCACCGTAAAATAAGACACCGTATCTAAGGTCATACCGTAGCAGGTGGGGTCTTTTAAGGTCAGGTCGTGGGCCTTAAAGCCCTTTATGTTATAAAAGAGCATACCGCCGGCGTAAAAATCCCGAATGGTATAGTCAATCTCCCGCGGCTCCAGCGCGCGAATGCGGTGCATATTGGGGGCCTGCTGCATATTGTTAAAATTCCAAATGCCGCCGCAGATTTCAATGTTTTCGCAGGGGCTGTCGGGGTCGAATTCGTCAATAAATCTCCACATATATTCGGCAACCGGGCTTAAATTTTCGGGCAACGCCCGCGCTTGCAGACGCGGCGCGTAATTGGGCACCATTTTGTTTTTTAACATCAAACAATTAGAACCGGGGGCCAAGCGAATCTCGGCATAGCGGGGCAACACCAGTCGAAAATTCGAGGGCAGTACCAAGGGCTTAGAAATTAAATAGTACTTTTTGGGCGCAGGCAGCTGCACCTCGCATACGCCGCTGTCAATCAGCTCTTGAATGGCTAAAGTGTCGTCGTGAATACCGTCACCGTATAACGTATACATTTGCAACCTCTCCTTTTTTTATAAAAAGAATAACGTACCAATAACGCTTAAGCCCACACTCAGCAAAACCTGCTTAGAGGGCTTTTCTTTAAAGAAGACTATACCCGCCAAGGCCGAGAACACCATTGTGCCGCCGCTAATGACGGGGAACACCACCGTCGCCGGCAAATGCGTCGCGCTCATCAGCTGCAAAAAGTAAAGCACACCGTCTGTGGCCGCCGCCAGCAAAATCAGCGGCCAAACGGGGCCTTTTTGGGCGCAGGCAACCAGTTGCTCGTCTTTTTTACAGCATAAATACCCTACCCCCGCCATAACAAACTTTGTCAGGCCGGTATAAATCACAAACTCGGTGGCGTCTACCGTGGGCAGTATCGCTTCTATTTGGTGAATTTTAGAGCAAACGCTGCCAAAGCCGTTGAGTAAAAACACTGCCATACACAAGAGTAGAATTTTTTTATCCACCTTGCTGCCGGAGCCATTGGAAAGCACCACCGAGGCCAAAATAATAACCAAGCCCACCGTGCGCCACACCGAAAAGGGCTCGCCCCAAAACACAAGGCCGCAAAGGTAGGGCAGCAGCATACCGCCGCTCATTAAAAACAGGGTATAAATGGCCATATTGCCCTGCTTCATAATCCGAAATCCGCATAAAGTGTACAAGATCAGCATACGCGAAAAGCAGGTAGCCAAAAGCAGCGAAAAGAGCGAAAAATGCAGCCTGAAGCCGTTGACCGCCCAAAAAACAACCGCCGCAAACAACCCCATTAAGGCGTTAAATTTAAACCCCGCCTTAGGCGAAACCCCCGCTCGGCTTTGGTAGACCTTATTTATGGCAAAAACCCCGGCCAAAAGCAGGTCGGCAATCAGTAAATAAAAATAATACTGCATTTTATCCCTTCTTTCGACCCTATTATAGCACAATAAACACAACATTTCTATTGACTTTAAGGCAAAAAGCATTGTAAAATCGTCAAGAGGTGAACTATATGTCTGTAAAAAAACAAGCCACCCCTTTTCAGGCGGTGCAGCCCTTTACCCTTGAAATTCACTATTCCGAAACTGACCGCTACGCCCCCGAAAACACCGTTGATTCCCATATTCACAGCCGTTGCGAGGTGTATATCAATTTGTGCGGCGACGTTTCGTTTATGGTGGAAAATCAAAGTTACCCCATAAGCCCGGGGAGCATTATTATCACCCGCCCCTTTGAGTATCATCATTGCATTTACCACTCCGACGCGCTTCACAAGCATTTTTGCCTTTGGTTTGACGCCGCAGGCAACGAGTCCTTTTTAGAACAATTTTTCAACCGTCCGGCGGGGGAACAAAATCTGCTGACCCTAAACGGTGAAGACACTCAGCAGCTGTTTAAGCTTTGTTTTTCGATGTTGGAGCCGGCCGACCGACCCACCGCCTACTATCGTTTTTTTCATTTTTTGCATTTATTGCAACAGTCTGAGGTCACCCCGCCGGTTAAGGGCTACTCTCAGCCGGTGGCCCGCACGCTGGACTATATCGCCCGCCATTTGGCCGAGCCAATACTGGTGGAAGACTTAGCCAAGGCGGCCTTTGTAAGCACCAAAACCTTAGAGCGGCATTTTAAGCAGGCGTTGGGTATGACCCCTACGGTGTATATTCAAAAGAAACGTCTGGCCCGGGCCGCCAAGCTGTTGGCGGATGGGGCATCGGT
>CAZUJI010000019.1:0-12099 GCA_964620235.1 uncultured Eubacteriales bacterium | reverse complement strand
GGAAGAAAGCCGGAAACGCTGGATATAAATATAAATGCTAATTATATTATAGGCATAGATTTTAACTCTCAGGGCGTGCTTGCCGTTCTTTGTGACCTAAAGGGCAGAGAGATAGTAAAATACGGGGCTCGGTTTAAAGAAAAAAACAAAGACTATGCGCTATGCGCGCTTAATGCATTAGTAGAAAAAGTAATTAAAGAAAACCCGTTTAAGAATATTGCTTATATTGCAGTTGCAATGCAGGGCAAGGTGGATACCGAAAACGGTATATCCGTTCAGATTTCGGCAATAAAAGACTGGGAAAACGTTCCGGTGTGTGAAATATTGAAAGCCCGTTTCGGAATAGACACGGTTATGCTGCATGACCCCGATTGCTTGCTTTATACCGAAAAATATTTTGGCAGACTCAGAGGCGGTATGATTGAAAATGCGGTTTTGTTGCGTATAGATCACGATATCGGTATCTCTGCAATGCTCAATGGCAAAATATATATGGGTGTTAAAGGCAAAACCTGCGAAATCGGTACAATTTTTGTGCCGATTAAGGATACGAACAAATGGGATCGGCTTCAAAATATTATTCGTGAGGATTCAATAGTAAAGGAATACGGAGATTTAAATAAAAGCTGTGACGATATAGCCGTGTTAGCACGCGACGGTGACGGTAAGGCGGCAGAGATATTTAAAAAAATCGGTTATTCTCTGGGCTTTGCGGTTAGCAACGTAGCAAGTCTTTTAAACCCTGAAACGGTGATACTTTTCGGCGATTTCACAAAGCATTCGGATTTATTTTTAAAGGAAGCCGAAGGCGTGCTCAAAAAGGCTTCGTCTGAAATATTGTTTGACGTGGTTTTGTCTGAGCTTAATAACGATTCTGCAGCCGTGGGAGTAGCGCTGTTTGCCGCCGAAAAGGTAATGGAAAAATTGGAATTTTAGGACGGAAACCGTTAAATTTTTTGTAAGCTATCATAGCAGAGGTTTGGTATATCGAATTGTATCAATTTTTGATATAATCAGAATATAATTACTTTGAAGGAGGAATTTTAATGAAAAAATTAAAAATCGGTCTTGTAGGAACAAGTCAGTTAAGCTTCCCCGGCAATAAGGAAGAAGCATTTAACGCTTGTGCCAACGCAATGCGCAAACACGCAGAAACAATGGGGTTTGATTTAGTGGTTTACCCCGAAACGGTGATTGTGCGTGAGGATGCTGTGCGTGCAGTAAAAGCAATGGAAGACGAAAAAATCGACTTCCTTATGGTGCAACACACCTCCTATTCGGCAGGTCAGTTAGCACCGGTGCTTGCAAAAATTCAAAATGCAAACGTGGGCTTTTGGGCGATTCCCGAGGGCGAGGCCGTTGAGGGCGCCGTGCCTTTCAATTCGCTTTGCAGCATAAATATGCATATGGGTATTGTAGCGCACTATCTAAAGGATTATAAAATCAAAGTAAAGTGGTTTTACGGTTACGGTGAGGACGCCGAGTTTACCAGAAGATTACAAATCACCGTTCGCGCGCTGACCGCAATTAAAAATCTGAAATGCGCCCGCATCGGTCTTGTAGGCGGAGTTGCCCCCGGCTTTAACGACCTGTATGATGACGAAAGAAATCTGAACAAGCGTTTTGAGGGTATATATTTTAACCGTTTGCACGAGTATTCTGAGCTTAAGGATAAAGCAGTAAGCTACTCTATGGATGAAATTAAGCCCATTATGGAAAATATGGTGGCCTGCTCCTGCGGGTATGCAGATGAAGCCGCAAAGAAGACCTTAGAGGTAAGCGCCCGTTTTTACAAGGCATACAAAGAATTTATTGCCGAAAATAATTACGATGCGCTGGCAGTTTCCTGCTGGCCCAAATTCCAGGACGATTTTAAATATTCTATTTGCTCGGTGCTTGGCCAGCTGAACGACGAAGGCACCGTTATGGCTTGCGAGGGTGACGTTTTAAGCGCCGTAAGTATGTTGGCACTTAAATACATAGCCGGCGGCGACGTTACAACGCTTATGGACCTTTCTGCCTTTGACGAAAAGGATGAAACCGTTCTTTTGTGGCATTGCGGCCCTGCGGCACAGCGCTACTGCCGGAAAAACGGCTACAAATTAGGCTGTAACTACAGCGGTATGGCTCACGAGCCCAACAAGGGGCTGACTGCCCGTTGCGGCGTGGCCCGTGATATGATATTTGACGATAACCCCATTACGGTTATGCGTTTGTCCGGCGAATGTGATAAGATGATTCACATAGGCGGCGAGTTTATGCTTCCCGATAAATTCTCCTTCCACGGTAGCCGCGGCTGGTGTGGTAATCTTACCTTGAACGGTGAGGCTATCAGCGCGAAAGATTTACTCAATACCATTCTGGTTACGGGATTCCAGCATCATTTCCCGGTGGTTGTTGGCGACTATACGGACGAAATCAAGGAATTTGCTGCCTGGGCAGGGCTTACCTCCATTAAAAAGGTGCCCTATGCTGATTATTTACAAATTATTGATTAGGAGATACAAAAATGGATAATAAGATTACAATTACCGAAATGATGAACGCCGCCCGCGTACTCAAAGACAAGGGCGAGAAATTTACAATGCTGGGTATCGGCCCTATGTCTAAGCCGCTTATCAAAGCCACGTTAGAGCTTGCACAGGAGAAAGACTTCCCCATTATGTTGATTGCCAGCCGTAACCAGGTGGATAGCGATGAATTCGGTCACGGTTACGTTCGCGATTGGGATCAGGACCGTTTTGTTGCAGACGTTAAGGCTGTTGAGGAAGAAATTGGCTTTAAGGGTCTTTGCTACCTTTGCCGTGACCACGGCGGCCCCTGGCAGAGAGATGAAGAGCGTGCCGCCAAATTGCCCGTAAACGAGGCAATGGAAAGATGTATTCGCTCTTATAAGCACGATATGGAAGCAGGCTTTGACCTGTTACATATCGATCCCACCAAGGACCCTGAGTTCGCAATGGGCACCGTACCGTTTGAACTGGTAATCGACCGTACCGTTGAAATTATTGATGCTTTAGAGCAGCACCGTAAAGAGAAGAATTTGCCGGAGATCGGCTACGAGGCCGGCACCGAGGAGACCAACGGCGGTCTTACCTCGGTAGATGCCTTTAGCAGCTTTATTGATACGTTGGTTGCCCGCCTTGCCGAAAAGGGCATTAAGTCTCCCGAATTTGTTGTAGGCCAAACGGGAACACTCACCCGCCTTACTGAAAATGTGGGTAACTTTAACCGCGAAAATGCAAAGCTGCTGTCTGCCAACTCTGCCAAACACGGCGTAGGCGTTAAAGAGCATAACGGTGACTATTTAAGCGACAAGATCTTGCTGGAGCATCCGGTGCTGGGCATTACCGCTATGAACGTAGCGCCCGAATTTGGTACCGTTGAAACCAGAGCCTATTTAGAGCTTGCCAAAACAGAGCAACGCAACGTTCCTGCAGAAAAATGCTCCGACGTGGTTGCACAGATGTCAAAAGGCGCCGTTAAGAGTGAGCGTTGGCGCAAGTGGTTGGTAGGCGATATCGCAAAGGCCGGCGTAGAGGAAGTTTTGAAGGATGCAGAGCTTACTGCGCAAATTACCGATATTTGCGGTCACTACACCTACGAGATTCCTGCGGTTAAGGCGGCCATTCAAAAAATGCTGCAAAACTTAAAAGAAGTGGGTATAGACGGCGAAGGCTACGTAAATTATATGCTTAAAAATTCCATCGACCGTTACGCCTATTGCTTTGGTATGCACGGCTTGACCTCTAAACTTTTGGAAGTTTGCGGTAAATAATATGAAATACTGTTTAGGCATAGATATTGGCGGCACAAAAACCATTGTGGCTTTGGCCGATAGCGAAGGCGCTCCCATAGAGAAAGAGGCTTTTGCTACCCAGGCCGCACTGGGAGCCGAAAGCCTTGTAAAACGCATAAAAGATTGCTTTTATGCGCTGTGCGAAAAACAAAAAATCAACAAAGAGCAGGTAGCCTTTGCGGGGGTTGCCTGCCCCGGCCCCTTAGACGTTAAGCATGGTAAAATTATTCATATAGCTACTATGGGGTTTAGGGATGTGCCTATAAAAGCTATGCTGGAAAATGCATTGCAAATGCCTGTCTTCTTGGAAAACGATGCTAACTGCGCCGCCCTGGCCGAAAGTGTTATAGGCGTGGGCAAGGGTGCCGATCCATTGGTTTACGTCACCGTTAGCACAGGCGTTGGCTGTGGAATAGTTGCAGATGGCAAAATCCTCTCGGGAGCGTATTCCTCTGCCGGGGAAATAGGCCATTTAACCGTTGCGCCAAACGGTAAAAGGTGCGCTTGCGGAAAACAGGGCTGTTTGGAGCTGTATTCCTCAGGTACGGCAATTGCAAATGCCGCTACAGAATTAAAAGGGGTGGAAATTTCCACAAAAGAGGTATTTTCCTCTGCCCGTAATGGGGATGCGGCTATGCGGGGCATTATTGCCGATGCCACAGACAAATTGGGCTTGGCCCTTTCGTCGGTCTACCACCTTATCGACCCGGAAATGATCGTTCTGGGCGGTAGCGTTACCAAAGATTACGCCGTTTTTGAGGATATGCTGGTTCAAGCGTTACAAAAGTATACGCAACCCGTACAAGGAAGAAAATACAACATTAAAATTTCACAATTTGACGGCGAACAGGTAGTTTTAGGCGCACTTATCTACGCAAAAAACAAAATGCAATAAACGAAAAGGCTCCATAAGGATATTTCCTTATGGAGTCTTTTTTGCAATATTCCTTTTTACAATAACGGTTTTAATACTTATTTCATACCGTTTTCGTAGGATTCGATCATTTTCTTAACCATCTGACCGCCAATACTACCGGCCTGCTTAGAGGTCAAGTCACCGTTGTAACCCTGCTTTAAGTTTACGCCTACCTCGTTGGCAGCCTCCATCTTAAAACGGTTCAGAGCTTCTCTTGCCTCGGGAACTACAGACTTATTCATTGCTTTTTCCCTCCTCTGCTTTTGGATTGTTTTTTGCGTTTGCAATAGTATTGTTTGTACGTAAAAACAAAATATCAAAGGGAATTTGTGCAAAAAAAGTTAAAAAATGAAATTTTATATTTTGCCATCTTTTGGCCCAAAACCGCGTTTTTAATCGGGCAACGTCTTTTCTATTGGCTTTTGTAAACAATAAACGGTCCGTACCTCTCGGTGCGGACCGTTTCTTACCGGAATTAATCGTATTTTAGGTTTACCCTGTACCGATACTTTGTCGGCGTTTCATTAAATGTTTTAAAAAACAATCTTGAAAAATACCGTTGATCGTCAAAACCGATGGATTCCGCTATGGCGCCCACCGAAAGCTGCGGCATATTTTTCAGCATATGTTTTGCTTGATTCAGCTTGTAATCGTTAATATACTGTATCGGAGTCTTATCCATGGATTGCTTAAAATACCGTGTTAGCTGCGATTGAGAAATGTTGCAGTGTTTTGCAAGCTCTGAAACGCTTATTTTTCTGTAACAGTTTTGTTGTATGTACAACACCGCATTTTTAAGATTGTACGGTGTTTTTATTGTTTCGTTCTTCTTTTCGATTTTAAGGCTGTTTACGATTCCTTTTGAAAGCTCAAAAAGAATATCACAAAAATGCAAAACCGTTTTAAGAGAATTGTCGGGTGTAATTACGGCAGAAAGCTTTTTTATGGTTTCTATTGCTTGCCATAACTCGGAAAATCCCGACGTATGCTTTCTCAAATATATGGTATATGAGGGCGAAAATTCCGTATTTTCATCAATCAATAACCGGACGGTTTCAAGCTGATTTTTTTCGATATCGGCATACGCGTCTCTTTCTGTAAGCTCACGCATTTCTTCGCCTGTTTCAAAATGAATATAAAGCATTTTGCATTTTTGTTCTTCATAGGGGGTTCTTTCGTAAATCGTATTTTTAGGAATAAAAATGCAGTCCCCCTTTTTTGCTATATATTTTTGCGAGCTGATTTCGAAATAGCAATTCCCTTCCAAAATTATAATCAGAATGTGACGAGTATCCGCGATTTGCCATACGGTGTTTCTTGTAACGGTGTAAATGGATTTTATTTCGGGTAATTTATCTAATTTAAACGAATGTATCACCGATAATTCCTCCGATAGAAAATGACGAAATAGTCCACAAAGATGAATGTTTTATACGTTGATAATTATACCCGATAATTTTACAATTGTAAATAGAAATAACTTTTTAGGAGGAATTTTCAATGAAAAAACAGTGGAAGGTAGCGGTTATCGGATGCGGTATGTTTGCAAACGGTCAGTATTTACCTAATATATCTAAGGAGGCAAATGCCGTATGTGTTGCCGCCGTTGACATTGTTGAAGAAAGAGCCATAGCGGCGTGTGAAAAATACGGAATAAAAGAGCACTATAAAAGTGTATATGAGCTTATCGAAAACTGCGATTTTGACATCGCCATTGACGCTGCGTCCATTCAGGCGCATCACGAAATCAACATGGCGATTTTAGGTGCAAAAAAGCATCTTATCAGCCAAAAGCCTGCCGCACCTACGGTGGAAATGCTTACAGAGCAGATTGAGCTTGCAAAAAAGAATAACGTCAAATTCGTTTGTGTTCCAATCCACCCCATGAGATACGATCTTAATACCGCAAAGCAGATCGTTAAAGACGGTGCCATCGGTGAGCCGTACTTTGTAAAATGCAATCTTAGCCACGGCGGCCCCGAGTACTTCCAGTACAGAGCCGCCGATCCCAGCTGGTTTTTTGAGCCGGGAGCGGGTGCGCTGGTTGATATGGGCGTGCACGGTCTGCAGATCGTAACGTCCGTTATGGGTCCTGCAAAGGCGTTTTCCTGTATGGCCAAGGTTACCACACCGGTCAGAGAAGTACGCTCGGGCGCTTTTAACGGCAAGAAGCTAAAAACGGACCTGATTCCCGATCAATACGTTATAACGCTTGACTACGGCGAAGGGAAAATGGCGCTTATTGATACGGGCTTTTCGGAAAAAGCCTCAAAAGCACCTCAGCTTGAAATATTCGGCGAAAGAGGCACGATTTCCTTTACAAAGCCGTATATGACGAATCCTATGCCTGAGGTATATATGGATTGCCCCGAAAAGGGAATAAGAGGTTGGATCACTCCTGCACCCTGGGTAAATGTTCCCGAAAAGCTTATCAGCCAATGCTGCTGTCTGCGGGATCTTATTCGTGCGATCGAGAACGACACGGCCCCTGTTCTTTCCCCCGAGCACGCAAGACACGTGCTTGAAATTATGTGCAAAATTCCTGCAGCTATTGAAAGCGGTAAGGTTACCGAGCTTGAAACTACGTTTGATTGGAGATTTTAAATATGAACAAACTCAGAGTAGCAATTATAGGCATCGAACACTGCCACGTTCGTGCAATGGTAGCCGGTTTTTACGACAAGACCGACATAGTGGGAGTCGCATCATACAGAAAAATGCCCCGGGATGAATACGACTTTTATATACAAAACAACATTCCTGCCAACAAGGGCATAAAAATATGGGATGACTACAAGGAGCTTTTAAATCAGGATATTGACATTGTGATCGTCTGCACGGCTATCAGAGACCATGCCGACATTGTCTGCGAGGCGCTCGCAATGAACAAGCACGTAATTATCGAAAAGCCCTTTGCGTTTGATATGAAGGACGCAAAGAGAATGTACGATGCTTACAAAAACAGCAACGGTGAGCTTATAATAAACTGGCCTATCGCATGGTTTGTGGGCTTTAACAAGGCTAAGGAGCTTGCTGACAGCGGCGCGGTGGGCGAAGTACATAAGGTCCACTACAGAAGCCCGTCCACAAGAGGCGCGTACCCCCTCGGAAAATTCAGCGATGAAGAGCTTTCGAAACTTTGGTGGTATAAAAAAGACCTGGGTGGCGGCTCGATATTTGATTATGCCGGATACGGTTGTGTGCTTACCGCGTGGATCGCAAATAAGTGCGCAAAAAGGGTCTATGGTCTTAAAAAGAACTATTTTATTCCTTTTTCTGACGCAGAGGATTATTCGGTGTTTACAATAGACTTCGGCGACTGCGTAGGTCTTATCGAAGGCTCCTGGTCCACGATGAGTAACGGACAGATCCCTACCGGCCCCATAGTGTACGGAAGCAAGGGTGTAATCGTTGCGGACAGATTTTCAAACTGCGTGAAGGTATATAAGACGTTCAAACCTTACGTTCCTACGCCTGATGCGGAGGAGGTATATGACCTTGAACAAAGCGGAGCAAATCTTGCCGATAACGTTATAAACTTTATAACCAAGGGCGAGCCGCTTCACGAGCTTATAACAGCGGATTTTAATATGAGAGCACAGGCTATTCTTGATGCAGGCAAACGCTCTTGCGAAAGCAGGAACGAAGAAGCGGTTGAAAACGTTTTATAATCTATTGACGGAGGTATTTATAATGAACAAACTCAGAGTAGCGGTAATCGGTACGGGTATGATCGCCAACAGCGCACATTTTCCTGCGCTGAATGATTTGAGAAAAGAAGGACTTATTGAGGTTGTGGGCGTTGCAGACATTCGTGAAGAAATTGCGGCAGAAACAGCAAAAAGGCATAATGTTCCCAACTACTACAAGGATCCGCAAAAGATGCTTGACGAATTAAAGCCCGATTTCGTTGCGGTCTGCACACCGAATATGTACCACAAGGAATGGACCATCAAAGCATTGCAGGCAGGCGCTCACGTAGCTTGTGAAAAGCCCTTGGGTCTGTCGGTTGCTGACGTTGAAGAAATGTGGCAAACGGCAAAGGATTGCGGAAAGCACCTTTTCCCTTGTCAGTGCATGCGGTGGAGAAACTATATGCAGCAGTCAAAAGAACTCGTTTCAAGCGGAGAGCTTGGAGACGTTTACTTCTCGGACATTGAATTTATCAGACGCATAGGAATTCCTACCTGGGGATTTTTCCACATGAAAGAGCACAATTTCGGTGGCCCCTTTTGCGACCTTGGCGTACACTTGATTGACTCTTTGCTGTGGATAGTGGGAGATAAAAAGGTAGAAACAGTATCCGGAAGCACCTATACGAAAATTGCAAATCAGGGCGAAGACATTCTTCTCAGCATTGCAGAGAGCGGTGCATATTCGGGTGCTTTTTCTCCAAGAAAGTATGACTACAGGGAGTTTGACGTTGAAGAATTCGCCACAGGCTTTATGCGCTTAGAGGGCGGAATGAGTGTGAACTTCAAGTTTTCTTGGGCTCTAAATCTTCCCACAACGAATCTGGATATGGTCATCTGCGGTGACAAGGGCGGACTTTCCGTAAACAAAGAAAAGCTTTATAAAAATATCGGAAGATATCAGTCCGAATGCGATTTGAAGTGGTTTGACAACGGCAAATTTGCAGGCGTTCCTTTTGAACAGCACAGATATATGTACAGAAATATCCTAAACACAATTGCCGGCAAAGAGGAATACCTGATCAAAAAGCATCAAAACATTGAGGTAACCAAAGCGATTGAATGCTTCTATAAGTCTGCAGAGCTTGGCAGAGAGGTCAACGTTAAGGGGAGTTATACAAATGATTAAGGCCGTAATCATCGGTGCTTCGCATATGCACGTAAACGAAATCGCGCTGTACATAACAGAGTGTCCCGATATGGAGCTTATCGGTGCTTCGGATGTGCCTTCGGCGGTTGAAAAAATTCCCGCGCTGAGATATACACCGCAATGGAATTTACAGAACGTAAAAGACAACTATTGTTCAAACGTGTATGAAGACTATAAGAAGATGCTTGATGAAACAAAGCCCGATATTGCATTCATTCTTACCGAAAATGCCCAAAAGGCAGAGGTAGTCGAAGAATGTGCTAAACGCGGTGTAAACGTTTGCATCGAAAAGCCTATTGCAGTCAGCCTCGACGACGCAAAAAAGATAAAGGCAAGTGTGGATAAATACGGCATCGAAGCGGTTGTAAATTGGCCTATTGCATGGAGACCGTACTTATACAAGCTGAAAGCTGCGCTTGATAGCAGGATCGTCGGCGCCCCTATTAAATTAAGATACATTAACGGCCATACGGGGCCCTTGGGGAAAGGCGCAAAGCACAGAGGCGTAAATGCAAACGCTGAGGAAATGACCGATGAACAGCGTTCAAAAACGTGGTGGCACCGGGAAAGCCACGGCGGCGGCGTGTATCTTGATATCTGCTGCTACGGTTGCTATTTTTCAAGATGGCTTCTGGGAGACGACGCGAAAAGCATAATTTCCATGGGGGCCAATCTTAACACGCCGTTCGGCGACACAGACGATAACTTTGGCGCAATCGTGAAATATGACGGCAGGATGGCGGTTTTGGAGGGGACCTGGACAACGCCCAGAGCTGTTATTCCGTCAGGTCCTATGGTCATTTGTACTGATGGCGTCGTTACTTGTACCGGCGGCGCGGAGAACGCGCCCGACGTAAAAGCATACGATATCTTCGGAAATGAAGTTGAAATACCGGATGCGGTGCTTGGAGAAGATATGAAGAATATGCCTTGTCATTATTCAAAGCACGTCAAGGACAAAACGGATATTTTTGAAATGCTCACGCTGGATGCCAATATGAACGTTATGGCCATTCTTGACGCCGCAATTAAGAGTAATAGAAGCGGAAAAGAGGAAAATATCAAGTGCAAATAAAATCCCGAACGCTTTAGATCGGTACTCTAAAGGACAGTTTTAATAGGTATAAAAAAGTCGTTATGGCGATAAACCATAACGACTTTTTATTCTGTCGGTAGGTAATATGATCCCAAAACTGTCCTTAAGAGCACGACCCTTTAGCCCGTGCTTTTTAAGGAAATACATCCTTACGGAGCGTGGGCGTTAGCGTTCGGGGTTTTTGGTTTTTATGTTTTTCAAAACCACCGGCTCGACTTCTTGTATAGAGCCGCAAGATCCATTCTGTTGGTCAACAGAGTATCTACACCCATTTCAAAATATCTCTCATAATCTTCCTCGCAGTCTGCGAAAAAGTGATTACAAATAATACCTCGATCGTGCAACCGTTCAATGAGCTCGGTGTCAAGCATTCCTTTAAAAAACTGTACGCGCGAGCACTCGTAATGCGTTGCCATTTCAAAAATGCCAATGCTGTCATCGGGAAGCTGAATAGCGGCGCGCCGAATATCCGGCGCAATTTTTTGCATCCACTCAAGCTCTGTAGGGGATGCCGCAAAGTAGACGGATCTGTAGGCATCGTATTTTTGAACAAGCTGCTCTAACTTTTTTATCAGCAAGCCGTCCTCGCCGTGCTCTTTCAAGTGGATATTGAACACAATTTTGTTGGCAAAGTGTTCAAACACCTCCTCGGGCGTGCAAAAAGGTACATTCCAGCCGTGTTTTACACCCACGTTGAAATTTTTTAATTCTTGAAGAGTAAAATCCTGCAAATTCCCAACACCGTTTGAAACACGTTCGAGAGTTGCATCATGGGAAACGATCATCTGACCGTCCTTTGTCAGGCGAACGTCAAATTCGATCTCATCTGCCCCCAACGCCAATGCCGCCGCAAAAGAGGGCAACGTATTTCTCGGCATAAGCGCCGACACCCCTTGGTGAGCACAAAAGCTTTTTTTCATAACCAGCATCTCCTCTATAAATTCGATTTTCTATTAAAAGATCGGCAGCCGCATAATTAACAGTCGATGGCGTTGCTCTGGGCAATTTGTTTATCCGCGGTGTCCTCTTGCAAAATAGCGTACAATAAAATATACGTGTCATTTAAGCTTTGCAGCTCTATAGACGCAACCGGAGCCTCTACCGGCACAGAAAGTTGTTGGATAACGTAATTTTCGTAGGGTGTATCGTATCCAAAACGGGCGTATTCCTCTAATGCATCGGCCATAGGACAAATGCGCGAGGGGCCGTAAGAGGCAAATACGGTGGTTAAATGCACACCGTTAAGCAATTCTATGGCTTGCTCTTGGCCGTTTTGGTATGTAATGCGCAGCGTGCCTACGGGAGCACCCTTGGTATTCGTAATGGGGTAGCCATTGGGCAGACCGGTCATACCTACAAAATGCAAGGTGCCTGCCGGGGCGCTGCATTGCACCTGCAAGGGCGTATGCGGGCCCACCACAAAGGGGTCGTTTAATAAACCGTTTT
>CAZUJI010000018.1:0-12129 GCA_964620235.1 uncultured Eubacteriales bacterium | reverse complement strand
TATCTACCCGAAACACCGGGGTGTTATCACCAAACTCTTGTACAATAGCGTCGTAAAATTCTTGGGACAGACAAAACACCAAATCGGTGGCCTTGTCCTCCCCTTGCAGGCCGGCGGGCTGCACCTCCCGGGGCGATATACCCTGCCGGTCTACGGTATAATTGACTGTTCTGATACTCAATTTTCTTCCCCCTTTAGTTGTAGTGTATTTGTATACGGCTTACGGCAAATGCACCCTTGCAGGCCACCCGCAGCCCAAATCGCTGCGACCTGCCCAAGCGGGGCAAAAATCGGCTCACTTGGCGGTAATATGGGGCGGTGGAGGTAATATCGGCGGCAAAGGTGCCCTGCTCGGTGCAATATTCTACCCGCAAGGGGGTTGTGGCACCGGCAGCGTCGATATACACCTGCTTTATGCGCTTAAGCCCGATTTTGTCGTTTAAATCGGTAACCTTGGTTTGAAAATATCCTTCGATTTTTTGGGGCGTAAACACCAAATCTCCCTTTTGCGGCTCCCAGCCGATGTGGGTATCGGTTTGCCCCTGCAGGCAAATGGGCTGCAAATAGCCAAGGTATCGGCCGTCTGTGTCGATCCCCTGCACGCGGGCCAGCAAAACGCACTGGTCGGCGTGAAAGAATCCCCCCGTAAACCCAGCGTTGACCGACCCCTCAAAGGGCCAAATGCTCCAGGGGTACCAAGAGATATTTTTTTGTGCCGCTTGCTCGCTGGCGTAGGAATATATATAGCGAAAGCCCTGCTTGCCGTAGTTGAGCACAAACTGCCGCCTGCCTGCAAACAAGATGTATTTACCCCGCCAGTTTATGGCAAAGGCATTGTACAGCTCGGCGTTGCTTACCTCCATCAACCGCGGACGAATCAGCTCCGAAAGCTCGTAAATGCAGGCCGATCGAAAGGCCTGGGTAGTAACCAGAACGTAGACGCGGCGGTCGGTGCTGGCCCAAACCAAACGCTCTATGCAGGTTTGTACCGTAGCGGGGCAGTCACAGCCAATGCTGTCGTGCACCTGGGATATACCCATACGCTCTACGTCGCTTTTCACCTTAGAGATGCGGCCTGCGCACACATCCTCCAACAAATAGGCGGTGGCCTTGCTGTAGTCGGCGGCGTACACCGAGTGCTCTTTAAAAATTACCAGCCGACCACCCTGCTTGGCAAAGGTGGTAATGGCCTGCCCCGACTCGCCCACCGTGAATAAATTATCGGTGGGAAAATACTGCGGGTTATTGGCCCCGCACCAAGCCAGCAGCGCCGGTTTGGCAGGGTTGCCCGCCAAAAACAGACGGTTGCCGCCGGCGGTCAGCCCCGGGGAGTCTTCAATCCACTTGCCGTAGCGCATTTCGCGCAGGTCTATGGTATTGGTGTGCTCGCTCTGCCAGGTGGAAATATGCAGGTTGTTGCCCGTGGCCGAAAGGGGCAGCGGGTAGGCCTCTCCCCCGCCAGTAAAAAATTCTATGGCACCGCCTGCGCGGTCTAAGGTAACGTAAATGCCGTTGACCGCGCTGCTTTTGGTGGCGGTGGCGGCAATGCTCCAAACCGTTGAATTGCCCCCGTTGTCGGTATAGGTGACGGTGGTGGCGCCGTCGGCGGTTAACCACCGCACCGGCAGCTCAAAGCGACTGGAAAAACCGTCGGTGGTATACAGCATACACATACGCCCCGTAAGCAGATTGGGCGCCTCAAAGCTTTGGGGCAGCGGGTACAAGGCGGTGGGCAGCGCTGCCTGCGCCGCCAAAGTACCCCGCCCGTTAACATACACCGTAGGGGCGTAAATTTCCTCCTTGGGCAGGGCGTGCAGGGTCAACATATCTAAGCTAAACTCATACAGCGTAATGGCATCGGCCTCTGTGGCGCTGTCGGTTTGCGAAAAACGGTTGTTCAAGCACAAAAGATACACACCGCAGCCACGGTTGGGGGTATCTTTATACACAAAAATACTGCGAGGGTAGCGGTTGGAATGAATTACCTCGCTGTCGGTGGGGGTAAAGCCGCTGAAATTCAGCCAAGCGCAGGGGTACAAAAGCCCGTTGCCCCCCAGCTTATAAAACTGCAGCTTGCAGGTTTGCTGTGTGTCGTCGGCCACGAAGGTGTGGCTGTACACCAACTCGGTTATTGTAGAGCCGTGAGCCACCTTTTGCCCGGTATGCACAAGTTCCCATTGAGGCAGGGTATCCATAACGTAATCGGGGCCTGCGCCGCCGGTAACCGCCGCGCCGGGGCGAGTGCACAGGCAATTTTGCTCAAACCACATATTGTCGGCGTCCGAGAGCTGGTCTTGCTCAACAAAAGAGGGCGCCGTAGAGGCATTTAAGCCTGCATCTAAGGGCGGAAACCTGTAGGTTTTTACGCCGCCGCTTTTCATTTCGGGGAAGCTCATAGGCTACACCCCGTTTTGGGCAGCAGGTCGGCTACTTTACGATGCCGCGCCACCAGCGACCGCCGACCCTGATACATTTGGGCAAACAGCTGTTGCTGCCCGGCGTCGCTCTCGCTTTGTGCCAGCAGCATCGCCACCCCGTAGGGCATAACGGGGTACACCGCCCGCCCCGGCAGGTGGATTTCACTGTCTAACCCCGCCAGGGGAGCAAACTCGGCGTCGGTATGCAAATAATGCAGGTCGGCATAAATCTGGTTGCAAAATGCCAGCGCCCGCTGCAGTAAAACCGCTTGGCCTGCATCGGCGGTGGCGGTATCGTACCCTAAAAGGGCTAAGGCTCGTTCAAAAACACCTCTTGCGGTCATTGGGCAGCCTCCTGTTCGTTAAGATTTTTCTGCTTGATTTCTTTAATTAAGCCGGTAACGTCCTGCACCGCGCCCTTGGGCAAGCGTTGCAGGTACTGCAAAACGTCAATGACCTGCTTGTCTAACAAGCGGTCTAAGGTTTGCACGCTTTGGGCCTCGCTCCAAAGGTTGGCGCCGCCCACGTCTACCTTGGCGCCGATAATAAGGTCGCGGTATCGGCCGCCGTCAAAGGGCATATACCAGGTGCCGTTTTCGTCCTCGATTTTCAGCGAACGGGCGCCGTATTGGGTCACCCAGAACTCGGCCCAAATGCGGGCAATGTCCTCACAAAACAGGTAATACCGATTTTGCACCGTGGTTAAGGGCAGCGTGGCCGCTTCGCGCACGGCAATAATGGCCGAGGTGTTGTCGGGGCTTACGTTGCCCAAGGCGGCATCGTTGGCGCCGGCCTGAAACAGCGTGTTGGTAACTAAAGAGTTGATATTCCCCTCAAAATTGGCCGAAAAATCCGGCGGTGTGATATACCGAATGGCGCCTGCGGTATCCTCGGCGGCACCGGTAACGGTAACGATTTGCCCCGGCTCGTTGGTAATGGGGCCGCCCACCACGTCGCCGTTGACCACCATTAAAGGCATACCCGTTAGCATCGTGGACCACACCCCTGCCGTAACCATACGGTTAATGGCAATCTGGTTGGGAATCAAATAGGTTACCTCGCTTTCGCCGTAGGCGCAGTTGCGGCGGCAATCCCAACAGAATTTGGCCAAGGGATACAGCCGCACGCCCAGCTCCCACGCGCTGCGAACGGTGGCGCCGTTGCACACCCGCACCGCTTTGATTACGTACTCGGTGCCGCTGTCGTTCCAATCCTTCCACAGCTTGGTAAGCACCGTTACCTTGTCATCGTCCTGCAATGCGCCAAAGCCCCCTTGGGCCTGAATTTGCGCAATTTCGGCAGCGGGTCGACCGTACCGCAAGGCCTCGCGCTTTACCTGGGCCACCGACCGCTCCTGGGCTAAAAGAATGTAGGGCTGCTTTTGAATATCCTCCTCGCAGGGGTCGCCGAAAAACACGTTTTCGATGTCGATAACCTCGCAGGCGATGTCCCCCTTTATGGCCTTGGTACGGCCCGCATCGGCATACAGACCGGTGCGCACGGTGTCGTCCCAATAGGTGTAGACCACGCCCGTGCCCGAAATATAGGCGTTGCGCAGGGCGCTCTCTTTAATGCTCTCAAATCGCAGGCGCTCGGCGGTAACACGGTAGTAGTCGGACAGCGCCGACATGACCACGCTGACCTCTTCGTTGTTGGGCAAGAGGCTCCCAAACTGCCCCGCCGTGCCAAGGGCAAGGTCGGCCCGATATTTTAGGGCCTTTTCTTTCATATCTAAGGTATTGGGCACACCGTCGGCCGAGTAGTTTACACTAACGCCCCCATTGCTGACCAAAGCGATTTTAAAATCGCCTATGCGCTTAATGACGTTATACCGCACCAGAGGGCGGTCGGTGCCGCAGCGGGCGCCGTACCATTGGTCACCGATGTAAAAACGCTCGTTCATTTTTACCTGCTCAGCCAAGCCCCGGGCCCCCAAAGCGGCCTTGTAATTTTGCCCTGCGGCGTACTCCTCGAAAATTCCTTTGGGCGTAATTTGAATTTGCAATACAAACGCTCCTTTCTTTTTAAAAAAAGGGGCGGTTGCCCGCCCCCCTTGCAAAATAATTAGGCCTCGTAGGTGTAGGCCCAAATGGTGCCCAGCTCGCTGTTTTTGACCAAAGCGTCGTAAAACAGGCGGTAGTCGAACTTATAGGCATCCATATTCTGGTTTTCGTCGGGTAAAAAGGTGCGAACCTTCTCGGTCTTTTTCACCAGCTTAATGGTGCGCTTGGGCACAACAATAAAGCCAACCTGCTGTGCGCCCTCGGCGGGAGCAAAGCCACCGGCCTGCTCGCCCTCGGTGGTACCGTCTAAAAAGCTGAAGTCGGTGCGCATACGGGTGTTAGACACCGGAATTAAAGCGCACTCGTCTAACTTTTTCACCTGGGTAGAAACCTCGCCCTTTTTAAAGCTGCCAATCACAATGCGGCGCTCTAATTCGGGGGTGTTGCGCAATGCCTCGATAAAATCGGTGTTGCAAAAGGCCACCAGCTCTTCGTCAAAGCCTACCACGTCTTGCACCTGCTTAATGGCCTTGCCCAGCATTTTCAAGCAGTTTTCGGCCATCGTTTTGCCGCTTTCGGGCTGAATCAGTTGGCCGCGCTCCATAGCGATTTTGGCCGCCTTAGACAAAATATAGGCGTCCATTTCGGGGGCAACCTGGGTGCGCACAAACTCGCCCATTACGTTGCCCGCCAAGCCCGCAATGCCGGCTTCGTCCATATCCATACGGTCAATTTGGAAGGAGCGCGCACGCTCTTGGGTAAGGGTGTAGGGCTTGTGGCTTAAGGTTACGCTACCCTCGGGGAACCCGCCGTCGCGGTTGTAGTTGCCCAGACCCTGAAAATCAATCTCGGGAATAAGTACGGTTTTTGCGCCGGTGAACTTGGTGCCAAAGGCGTTGTCTAACATAAAGGAGGTGGCGCTTTTAGCCACCAATACCTTGTCCAGCTCGTCGGTCAGTTGTGTTCTGAATTCTAAAGTGTGAATTGCCATTTTTCTTCCTCCAAAAAATTAAAAATTTGTTGATTTGCGAAAAGACAAAGCCTTACCTTGCCCAAACGCCCCGCAGCATAGCCGAAAGCTCGTCCCCCTTGCCCGGGGTGCTTTTTTGCGAGCCGGTAGACCGTGCCGCTGCCAGGGCCTGCTGTGCCTCGGCCGCCGCAACACGCTGAGATTCCTGCCAGCAAAAGCGCAAATAGCCGTCCAGCAGCGAAATGCCGTTTTCCCCGGCGATTTGCATAGCCTCGGGCGGCAGCTCCTCTAATTGAGGCACCGCCTGCCGCAGCTGCTTCCACTGGTACTGCAGGTCTTGCGCTTCTTTGGCCTCTTGCTCGGCTTGCTGCGCCTTTTGCAGGGCTTGGTACGCCCTGCCCACCCTTTGATTGCGGCCTTGCAAAAGCTGCTCGGCCAGCTCGGGGTCGCCCACCTTTTGTAAAAAGGCTTGCTTGGCCGATGCCTGCTCCTGGGTGTAAAGGCGGTCAACCATTTGGGTTACGCTTTGCTGCTCTAAGGCGGCTAAAAATTGCAGCTTGGGCAAAAATGCCTCGGCTTGCAACCCTTTTTGCGCCAAAACGGCAGCCTCGGCCAAGGGTAAGTTTTTGCGAACGTGGTTAAACTTAACGGGCAGGGTAATTTTTTCGCCCGACGTGGTGCTCGGGCAGCTTGCCTCGTTGGTCTGACCACGGTTTTGCGGCAGGCTTGCCTGTGGTTGGGCCTGCACAGCCGCTGCTTGCATTTGCTTATTCATCTTTTCTTCCTTTCTGCTCTAAAGAGCATAATTAAACACAAAAGCACCGAAAATATGCCGTTTTAGGCAGATTTGGATTGCTCGTGTTTGCTTATATTGAACGGCTGAATCAGCCGATTCAATCCTCCTGTTGTGTGCCGTCGTAGGTAAAAAAGTTAGCAAATTCTTTGCTTTTTTGCACCCATGCGGCAGCTGCTTGCTGCTTTTGCGCCGCCAATCGGCGCCGTTTTTGGTTGGCCTGCAGAGCGGTAAAAATCAGCCAAAGCGCCGACCCAACCCCCGGCAAAGCCGCGAAAATAAATAAAAGAATTACGTAAATTGCTTGCATATTAACCTCCCCAGCCGCCAAGGAATACCCCGGCGCCCTGCTGCTTGTGCCACCCCCGTTTTTGAGGGGCGGCGGTGAGCCCAAACTTATTTTTGTGGCGCAAAACGGTGTACACCAAATAGCGCATTTCGTCCATAGCGTGGTCGTTTTCTTTAACCACGCGGTCGCCGTCTGCCTGCGGCTCCCAAATATAGCTTTCTATCTCGCGGCGCCAATCGCTACAGCTGCTGTGCGCCAGTATTTGCCCTTTGGACAACAGCTGCGCCGTCATACGAATACCCGCCAGCACGTCGTTTTTGGCCGGCTGCACCTTAAATTTTCCGTGGCGGCGGATACACAATATAAAGGATGCCGCCGAGGGGTCGACGATCACCCGCTCTATGGGATAGTTGCCTGCCAGATGCTCTAAGGCCGCGTAGTATTCTTCGTCGGTTTTTTGGCACATAGCCTTGCGACTGTCAAAGTAATACTCCTTTACCCGCGTGGCCACCCCCTCGCCCACGCACCACAGCCCCATAGAGGTGGGGTTAACGGTGCCGTAGTCGATGCTTACGTAATACGTCCCCTCTGAGGGAACCGCGTCGGTGATATGCTGCGCAGGGTCAAACATACCGTAAACCTGCCCTTGGGCGGCAGTCCATTTGCCTAAAATAAATCGATCGCGAAACACCCCCGTATACAGCTGGGCGTACCTTTGCCGCACCTTAGGAGATAAGGCGGGGTTATCCTCCATAGTAAAATGCAAATACAGCGCCCGCTTTTGCGCGGCGGCCAATATCCACTCTTTATAAAACCAATGGCCGGGGTGCTCGGGGTTACAGTTAAACCAGAATTTTGACCCCTCCACCGAGCAACGAGCCACCGCTTGGTCCACAAAGGATTTTGGCATTAAGGCCACCTCGTCAAACAGCACCCCCGCCAAGGTGAGGCCTTGAATTAAAGCCGCGCTGGCTTCGTCCTTGCCGCCGAAAATATAAAATCGGTTGTGCTTACCGTCGCCCTGCACCTCTAAGAGATGATTGGTAACGCTGTAGCTTACGCCGTAGTAATAGGTCACGTCCTCCATTTGCTGCAGGGGGGTAATTAAATTGCGCACCGCCGACTGTACCGTTTTGCCGCAGATGGCAAAATTCTGCCCGTTAAAATACCGCATAGCCCAATGAACAAACCCCGCCAGCATCGCCACGGTTTTGCCCGAGCGAACGGCACCGTCGCAAATGATGGCGTCATAAGCCTCGCGGGTAGCGGGTTGGTGGCACCAGCGCAGCACCTGCTTTTGTTTTTTAGATAATTTTACAAATCTCAATCGGCATCCTCCTGTAACACTTGAAAAAGTTGGGAGTAGCTTTCTTTGTCTAACTGCTTGGTTTTAGAGCGCATTTCAAAATACAGCTTTATGGCCGACACGTCCCCTGCCCTGCATTTTTTAATCAAGGCCCGCCAAATGCTCCATTGGGCGCAGCCAATAAATTTTTCTACCTGCAGCTGCAAATAGGCGCGAAAGTTGGGGTCGTCCCACCATTTATAAAAGGTAGCGGGTCGCAGCTCCATTTGTCGGCAAAGCTCGCCAACGTCGCCCTCAAACTCCGGGTCGGTCAGCCTTTGGCAGAAGGCCCGCTGCTTTGCGGTAACGGTTTGCTTCAAGGCGCCTCACCTCCCTTATTGCAGTCGCGCCGTATCACAGTAAAAGCCGCAAATCTCCAGCACCTCCTGCACCGGCTTGTCGGCCAGGCAGGCCACGTGGTAGGCCGCGCCGTCAATCTCTACGTACTCCTCCCCCGTGAGTACCGCCTCGCCGCACTCGGCGCAGGGATATACCGTTTGGGGCGCCGTATAAGGGTCGCGGGCATCGCCTACGGGCGCATAGTCGTAGCACATTTTTCTCCCCCCTTTTCATTTAGGGTGACAAGAGTTGAACCGGTTACGGTTTCTACTCTTGTTACCTTAAGTCCAAACTATAGGACCTTTGCTTGTGGTATACTAAAATCACTCCACCAAAAAAGCCCTATTGACAAATACACTTTTGTGTACTATAATAGGTTTATCCAATAGGATATTACACACTTGTGTCCTTGCAAGCCATATTATATTACATTTTCGTGTAATTGTCAACAATAATATTACACTTTCGCGTACTTTTGTAGGGATGCACAATAAAGGACTGAATTTTTATGACAACCCTGTACGACCGTCTAAAATTTTTATGTGAGGAACGGGGGATCTCGGGCGCCAAGATGTGCACCGACATTGGCTACAGCAAAAGCCTGATGACCGAGCTGAAATCCGGCCGCAAAAAATCGGTAAGCGCCGAGGTGGCCTACAAGCTGGCCAATTATTTTGAGGTATCGTCGGATTATTTGCTGGGCAAGACCGACGACCGTCACCCTGCCGACGACGAGCAGCAGGCCAAGGTAGCGCTGTTTGGGGGCGACACCGAGGTTACCGACGAAATGTGGAGCGAGGTTAAGGCCTTTGCCGAATTTTTAAAAGCAAAACAAAAAAGGTAGAAGTTTAAATGAAATTATCGCAACTTTATCAACTTGCAGAGCAATCGGGGGTGCAGGTGTGTTACTTTCCCCTGCCGCTAAACCGCTCGGTATCGGTTATGGAGCCGGGGGGCAATTGCACCGTGGGGATGGACACCGCCCTGCCCGAAGACACCCCCGCCCAACGGGTCTGCCTGGCCCACGAGCTGGGGCACTGCTTAACCGGCAGCTTTTACAATATTTACGCGCCGCTGGACCTGCGGGAAAAGCACGAGCACAGAGCCAACGCCTGGGCGGTGCGGCATTTGGTGCCCCAAGAGCAGCTGCAAAACGCTTTGAGCCGCGGCTACACCCAAATTTGGGAGCTGGCCGAGCAGTTTAACGTTACCGAGGATTTTATGCGCAAGGCCCTGCGCCTTTACGGCTTATTAGATGCATAAAAAAAGACCTGCAGAGTAAAAACTCTGTAGGTCTTTTTACATATTAGGAAGGCTTTGGGCTCATTCCGTTATTACATAAATTTATTTTTGTTTTTGCAATAGGTCACAATGCCCGAAATTCCCATAACGGCAAAGGCAACGGACAACAAAACCGTTACAATCCAACGGCGCATATCTTCGCCGCCCACCCATAATACCACAAAGGCCGCAACGGCCAAAACACCTATTATAAGCTGAAAAACAGATGCAAATAAATACCACTTTCCCATTACGCGTCTACCTCCACGTCAATGTCATACCGCCAGCCCTTGTGGGCTGTAACTTTAATCATAGTCATACCTCTTCTACCCTTTGGTTGTTTTTCTTACCCTTTGCCGCACCGAAAAACGAAGCAGCGCCACGGTAATAGAAACCATAGTAAAGATATTCCCCACCGCCGAGCCAAAAGCCAAGCAATGCAGGTTGTAGGCCAGCCAAAAGGGCTGGGCTATAAAAGACACGATGCGAATGCGCTTTTCGCGGCTGAGCCACAGCGCCGCAATCTCAAACACCACGCCCGCCAAGGGCAACAGACTCCAAGGGCTTTGATACAATGCCACCCCCGCCAGAGCCACCAGCGCAAACAGCGCCACTAAAATGAGGATTTTATACTTTTTTACAATTCTTTTATCCTTTTGCTCTGCCGGCCAGGCCGCAAGGGCACCCAAAAGGTCAAACACCGCGCCGGGCAAGGCCCCCAGCAGCAGATATTGCAGCACGTAAAACACGCGGGACAGCAGATTGACTAAAATAATGCCGCGTCGGGTCTTGCACTGAAAGCTCAAAGCAAAAACCACCACAGCCGCCACCCCAAGGATATTAGCTATTATTTTCATAAGCTCACCTTCTTTTTGTAGTATAGCAGAAAAGCGGCGGAGCCGCAAGAATAACCTATTAAAAAATCCGCCCACGTACGTGAGCGGAACTTAATTTACAGACAAGCGAATTTCGTTAATCTACTCCGGTAATACTTCTCTTTCTACAGCTTCGGGTAAATTAATTTTTTTCTTTAAAAAAGATAAAAAGAAAGTAACAACCCTATACAGCAAATTGCTCAAAGGTGCGGCAACGGTCTTTTGCCGTAAAAATTCAATCAGCGTACTTCCTGCATAAATTACGGCAACAACGCCTATAGCGTATACAATAAACCACGGAGAAAACACGTGCTCTGCAACGCCAAAAAGTTTTTCCCAAAGAAACTCTCTCAATATAAAATGATCGTGAACAAGATACACACCAAAACTACACGAAGCCACCGTATTTATAAAACGGTTAGAAAAAGCAGGACGGTTTGCCGCCAAAGAAAATAAAGAAACAGCTATTCCAACCACCAACAACGACGTTCTGGAGTAAAAATACAAGCCAAAGCCACCCAAAGCGGGGATTTTAGTGCCCAGCAAATTTAACATCAACGTAGATAAAAACAATAAGGCTGCACATACGGCAGCAAGAACCGCAGCTACCCTCTTTTTAAATAAGAAATTATTTGGATACTTTCGAAAATATGCGCCAATAAAATAAAACATTACAAACTGTGCTATCTCTGTACCGTACATTGCTCTGGTAGTAAACGTGGGAATAACCACCCATAGCGTGAGCATAACCGTTAAAAGAAGAATAAAGCTTTTTTGATTGAGATTTTTAATAAGAATATTCAAAAAGGGAGAAAGCAGCGTCAACACCAGGTAGGCCGTAAAAAACCAATATTCTTGGAACAAAGTAGGAAATACCGCTTTGAGTAGTACGCCCAAAGACATTGGCGCACGCAGCAAAAACGAAATAACGATGCCCACAACAGAATAAAACCAAACCTGCGTAAACAGGTTGCACAGTGTTTTTAATTTGAATTCCTTTGTGGACAAAAAGTAGCCGGAAATAATAACGAAAATATCTACACCCAAATTGCCGAGGGTGCCCCATTGCAGTAGCAGTTTATTAAATGAAAAAGGAATAGCGGTCAGATCAAATCCGCCGTGCACGCAAAAGTGTGACGTTACAATAAAGACCATAGCCAGGATACGAAGCAGTTCGATAGATGAATTTCTTTTTGTTGCCAAAGACATAAATAAAACTCCTTTTTTGTTTTTATATTCTGCGCAAAAAGATTCAAAACGCAACGCCATATCAGCCTATCCGACTTTATCTTATTTTATCCTACTTTATCTTACTTGTCAATATTTGGGCATATCTTATCCTATAATATGTTTGAGGTGATAGGATGAAACCCTTAAAAGAAAAAATCAGCATCACCATTGACGGTGACACATTAGAACAGATCAAAAACATAGCGGAAGAAGACGATCGGTCGCTTTCGCAATACATAAATATCGTTTTAAGGCAACATATTAAAGCAACAGCGCAAAAAACCAAGCCGTAAAAATTACGGCTTGCAGACTGTCGAAAAAGCCCAGCTTTCGCTGAGCTTTTCGACAGTCTGAGCAGCAGGGAGAAATTAATCTCCCTGCTGCTTTCGTTAATTAGCACTATTCATTTTCGCACTGGTTAACTGCTTATACGTTTTTGCAATAATAATTGCGGAAATTACCGCCGTTAAACCATCGGATACCGGCATTGAATAAAGAACTCCGTCAAGACCGAAGAACAGGGGCAGTAGCAAGGCAAAACCAACGCCAAATACGATCTCACGAACCATAGAGAGCATTGTAGATTC